>URSP01000110.1:0-5328 GCA_900550515.1 uncultured Collinsella sp.
GGAGTCGTCGGCAGCGTCAGATGTGTATAAGAGACAGGCATTGCACTCGACGCTATACCGCGTAAGAGGACCAGACATCTGTTCATTTTGAGTGCCGTTCCAACCGTCATATCCCCAGTAAGAAATCGGACGGTTATCGCCAACGCACCATTCCGTGGGCTCGTCTACCGAGGCGCTACCCCCTCCAACACCGCCAATAAGTCCTGCTTTTGCGGTCAATGGAGCGCAAGTAAGGCAGGCAGTTGCAAATGCGGCCAAACCGAAAGCCTTTAGCCCGCGCCATCTCCTTCGAACGTCTTTCATAGAACATCCTTTCCACGAATCCGGCGGAATCTATATGTTATTTTTAAACTAGCAACTGGTGAATTCAAGCGTTTTCAAGTCTGAAACCGAAATATATATTTGACTAGCCGCATTAGCATTCGCATTCAAATGTAGAAAGGGCACCGCTCTACCCGAGACAAGAAGGCCCACCCAGCAAAACGCGCGGGCAGGCCACAGCAACAAGCAAAACGCAACGACGACGATGGTTTAACTAGACAACAGACATGGCCGCTCCGATCTACACATCTCTCTTTCCCAGGATATTCGCGGCCATGCGTTTGCACGCCCGAAGGAACCCAGACCTCAAAACGTCGTAATCGAACATGAGCCTCCTGCACGCACGGGCGCTGGGCGCCTTGTTGGCAAGCGCTGCGCGCACCATAGCAGCAACAGAAGAAGCACATTGCGTAAGCGCGGCATCGCTCCCCACAGCGGAACCAGCGAGCACCGTAGATACAGCATCGAATACTTCTCCGCAGTCCGTGCCCAGCAACCTGATTGCATCGTACAGCACCAAATCACACAGAAAGTATGCCAGGTCATCGGCATGCCGTACGTCAAGGTCATCGCGATGCCAGTCGGCTAACACCGCGGAATAAATCTTTACGTGCTCCAAAAGACGCGTTTCGTCATCGTAGCGCATGGTGTCCATGAGCGAGCCCTTGCGCGCCACACGGTAGTCGTACAATTTGTTCGAAATTAGCGTTGTCTTTCGCGAACGACCATATATCGCCATTTCGAAAACCTGATCTTCACCATAGATAATAGATTCATCGAACTGAATAGCGTTA
This sequence comes from uncultured Collinsella sp., assembly GCA_900550515.1. Taxonomy (GTDB): domain Bacteria; phylum Actinomycetota; class Coriobacteriia; order Coriobacteriales; family Coriobacteriaceae; genus Collinsella. The sequence continues at coordinate 1,116 of URSP01000110.1, forward strand.
TCCGCCAGAAAATCCCGGCTACAGGCAGTCCGCCACACAAAGGGACGCGAATCCTCTTTAAACAGTAATTCGAAACTATATCCATGAAAAGAAACGTCCCGCGGACTCAGAACCCGATTAAGCCACGGATACCCCGCCTCCAGCGGATACGGGTTCGCACCAAAGGTCAACACGTCGCAACCCTCGCGCTCAAAGGCATCGACGATCACGCGGCATGCATCGGGCGTAAAACGGTCGTCTGAATCCAAAAACGCAACGATAGGCGCCGTGGACGCAGCGATGCCCGCATTGCGGGCGCTCGACAGGCCACCGTTCTCCTTATCGACCAGCGTAAAGCGCGCATCCTTTTCGCAATAAGCGGCCGCAATATCGCGCGAACCGTCCGGCGAGCCATCGTTGACCAGCACGCCTTCCCAATCGGTCATGTTCTGCGCAAGCAGGGAATCCAGGCACCAGGCCAGGCACTCCTCCACTTTATAGATGGGAACGACAACGGAAATCTTGGGGGTAGCCATAGTCACTCGCTCCTACTGTGCGGCCGGAACGTCATCAGGGTGCGGGTTGTCGCCGTAGGTGCGCTGATACGTCAGCACGCGCCAGACCAGCGGCAGGCCACCGATCTTAAAGTAATGTTTAAACGTATTGAGCTTGCCCGGCTTCTTAAAGTCAAAGCGCGAATCGATATAGGCGCGGGGCGACTTGACCATCAGGCGCAAGTCGGTCTCGCCACGCGGGTCGAACAGCGACAGGTCAAAGCGACCAGCATCCCAATCGGCCTTGAGCTCGGGCGAGGCCTTCTGCCAAAACTGTTCGCGCAGCTCATCGACCAGACGCTCATCATTCCAACGGTACGTATCGACCTTCATGCGCATTAAAATGCCCTTGAGCTGAGCCTTGAGCTCGGGACGTTCATCCAAAAAGCGCTGCATCTCGGCGTATTCGTCGCACACGCAAAATACCTTGTTGGGCGAATTAACTGAGCTCTTCTCGTTATCCTGGCGATAGCACAAAATGGGGTCCGCGATAAACGCTGCACGCTCGGCGCATGCCCAAACCTTAAAGTTAAAACCCGCATCCTGATACGAGGCGCCCGGCGTGGGAAGGAACCGAATCTGATTGTCGTTGAGGAACTCGCGCCGATAGATAGCCGACCAAATGGAAGGTTTGCGGTAGAAGATGCCCGGGCGATCGACGGGGCGATACGCGGCGCCCGTCATATACTCGTCGATGATCCCAAACAGCTCACGGCGCTCGCTGGGCGTGGACCAGTACAGATAGAAGTCGCCCTTCACCACATCGGCGTGCTCGGCGTCTGCCTTGGCAACCAGCTTTTGGAGCGAATCCTCAAACATAAAGTCGTCGGACTCAAGAATGCCCACGTACTCACCGCGCGCCATCTCCAGGCCGCGGTTCATCGAGTCGCCGTAGCCGCTGTTGGCTTTGTCGATCATCTTGACGCGCGCATCGCGCTCCATGTACTCGCGGATGATATCCGCCGAGCTATCGGTAGAGCCATCGTTGATGCAGATGATCTCGATGGCCTTTAGTGTCTGCGCCACGGCGGAATCGAGGCACTCGCGCAAGTAGCGCTCAACATTGCAAATGGGGACAAGCAGCGAAACTTTAGGGGTATCAGAGTTCTGCAAGAGAACCTCCTGTTGAATAGCGTGTAACAGGGTTATTTTAGCAGCCGAGTTACGGCGGGCGACAGCGCTTGGGATTAGATAAAGCGCTCCAGGCAGGCTTTGAGACCGCGAGTCGAAAGATAGAACAGCGTGGCGTCTGCCATCGAAACGCCCGAGGTCGCCGCAACGAGCTTGTGGGCAACACGGCGAACGGCGCCCTTAGCAGGCATATCCGCCCACTCCGTTCCCAAAAACGTCGTGAGATCCATGTTGACGCGAGCCGCCACGCGATGGAAACCATCGGCATCCAAGCGCGCCAGATCGAACACAATTAGGTCTAAAAACCAAGTTATCAGCTCGCCGGGGTACAGGTCCAAAAGACCGTAGGCCGCCCAGTCCTCCAAGACCTCCTCGAGCATCCTCATGTGGGCGTCAAGCTTTTTGGCGCGAGCATCGGCACTGTTGAACTCGTGCGTCGCCGATTCACTCTCCATCACGTAGTGGTAGAACTTGTCCGGCATGACGACGGTCTTGCGGGCAAGCGCATAAGCCGCAAATTGGAAGACGACGTCCTCGCCCAAAGCCAAACCGGGGGCGAAGCGAATGCCTTCGCGATTGAGCAGCTCGCGCGAAAAAGCCGCACGGCAGGCATAGGGCTGCGCATTCGAATGGAACAGCAGTTGGGGATCACGGGCACCGAAGGTACCAGCTTTGGGGCTCATGAGTTGCTGGACGCGTTTGGGGGCAGCATCGGCGGGTTCACAGACACCGCCAAAAACGGCAGCCTCGGCATCTGCAGACTCCATGGCATGCAGCACGCGCTCGACCGTCTGGGCATCGATGTAATCGTCGGCGTCCACAAAAAAGACGGTCTCGCCCTCGGCGGCATCGATACCAGCATTTCGAGCACACGAGACGCCCGCGTTTTCCTGGTCAATCACCAGTACGTGATCGTCGGCCTGCGCGATCTGGCGCAACGCGTTCAACGAATCATCAGTCGAACCGTCGTTGACGCAGACAACCTGAATCGAGCGCTCGGACTGGGCCAGCAGCGAATCGAGGCATCGCCGAATGGAGCGCGCAGAGTTGTAAACGGGGACGACAATGGTAGCTTTAGGACGAGAGGCCTCTCCCATGCCGACCTACCCCCTCAGCGATTCGATGAGGAAAGCAGCAACCACGCCTGGGCCTCCAACCGAGGCGTAATACTTAGCACGCCCCAAGGCACCATCCGTCGCAAAACTCGGATGCTCGTCAACCCAGCCCTCAGGATCTTTGAGGATGGCAGCGAGATTTGCGCGCTTCCACGGCTTGAGATCGTCAAGCGAAAACTCCCCCGCGTCCAAGGCCGCTTGGAACTCCTTGGCCATTTGAACCAGGAACTCCTTATAGAACTCGGGCGCCAGGCGCACGTAGTTCCACATATACGAATCGTACTTAATGAGCTGATTGAACTTGAGCATGCGCGCAACGTCATCACTTGCGTGGTCACGGGCATAATCCTCTCGAATCCAACGCTCAATCTCGGCATACTCGGCATTGACGCAAAAAACCTTGGCAGAAGAATTGACCGAGGAATTCTCGTTATCCTGGCGATACGACAACACAGCATCATGCAGGTAAACGGCCTTATCGGCGCACGCGATCACCTTAAAGGCGAATGACGTGTCCTGAAAGGATGCCCCCGGAGTCGGCAGAAACGTAATGCCGTTGCGCTCAAGAAAATCGCGACGGTACACGGCCGACCAAATCGACGGCTTTTGCTTAAAGAACTGCGTCGTATCGCTCGGATGCACCGGCTTGCCGCAATCCCGAGGTCTAAACATCTCGTGCAGCGAACGGCGCTCCTCGGGCTTAGACCAGTAGAAATCAAAGTTCGCCTTCGCAAAGTCGGCATTATTGCTATCGGCGGCCGAGACAAGCTTTTCGAGTGCGTCGGGCACCATAAAGTCATCGGACTCCAAGATGCCTACGTACTTGCCACGCGCCATCTCCAGACCGCGGTTCATCGAGTCGCCGTAGCCGCTGTTGGCCTTGTCGATCATCTTGACGCGCCTATCGCGCTCCATATACTCGCGAATAATCGCCGGCGAGTTGTCGGTCGACCCGTCGTTAATGCAGATGATCTCAACATCCTTGAGCGTCTGCGCCAGGGCGGAATCGAGGCACTCGCGCAGGTAGCGCTGAACATTGTAAATGGGAATAAGCAGCGACAGAACAGGGCTGCCAGAGGCGTTAGTAGACAAATGTGCTCCTTAGGAAATACCTGTCGTTTCATGGTATCAAAGGGCCAGCGCGCCAGCGGGCGTTTATATAATCTATGGAGCTCGCAGAGGCAAACCGATAAGAAAGGACGTCATGCAGCCCAAAGCCGCACGCAACATACCCATCGAAGCACTGCGTTTGGTCGCGGTCGCCGGCATCGCGGTGTTCCACACCTTTCAGTGGACCTTCCAAGCCGTCTGCGTCGGCGCCGTGGAATATGCCCCACTTGCGATGTCCCCCTATTCCGGCGTGCTCGGTTTTATTAACCTGCTTGGCTGCTGGGCCAACGAGGTCTTCTTTATGATCTCGGGCTATTTTCTCAT
>URSP01000111.1:0-5293 GCA_900550515.1 uncultured Collinsella sp.
CGTCCGTCTCGTCTAGGTATGAGCGGATCATGCCGATACCGTCGTAGTACTGCGGATAGCCGTCGTAAAAGTCCGCCTCGGGCGGATCGATGCCGGCGTCCAGGTAGAACTCGTCGCTCATCTGGAAGGTGTGGCGGCCAAAACGCTCGAAGGCACGGTCCTGGTAGGGACGGATCATGGCAATGGTCTCGCGCGCCAGTTCGGGCTTGTCGCTGTAGGACCAGCTAAAGCGGTTCTGATGCTTGGTAAAACCAAGCGGCACAATGCCCAGGCTGGTGATCTGCTCATGTTCCTCGCAGTAGCGCAGAGTCTTTTCTAGCTCCTCGCCGTCGTTCATGCCGGGGCACAACACGATCTGCGCGTGAATCTCGATGCCGGCGGCCATGATGGCCTCGAGTACGTCCATGCCGCGCTGGGCGTTGCGGCCCATCATACGACGGCGGACGTCGGGGCTCACGGCATGGACCGACACGTTCATAGGGCTCATGTTGCGTTGGATGACGTTTTGCACGTCCTCGTCGGTGAGGTTCGTGAGTGTGACGAAGTTGCCCTGCAAAAAGCTCAGGCGGTAGTCGTCATCGCGAATATAGAGCGTTGAGCGGCCGCCCTTGGGGAGCATCGTCATAAAGCAGAACACGCAGGCGTTCACGCAGGTGCGCATGCCATCGAAGATGGGGCCATCGAGCTCAAGGCCCCAGTCCTCTCCCGGGAAGCGGTCGAGCTCGACGGGGGTGACGGTGTTGTCGCGCGGGTCGAAAACCTCGAGGTCGACGGTATCATCGTCGGCCTCCCAGAGCCACACAATCATGTCGGTAAGCTTCTCGCCATTGACCGTGAGCACGCGCATGCCCGGCTCGATACCCACATCCCACGCGGGCGATTCGGGACGCACGTTCTTAACGAGCGCGCCCTCACCCGGCTCGGGGTCGCGGCTGCGCCCGTAATCGGCCACCTCGGCGGCGTATGCGGGTACGGTCTGGTCCATGATTAGCGGCAAAGCTCCTTGATGCGCTCGACGGCGCGCTCGATGTGTTCTTGCGGGGTGGAGGCTCCGGCGGTGATGCCGATGTGGTGAGCGTCGGTAAACCACGCGGCCTGGAGCTCGGAAGCTTCCTCGATGTGATACGTGCGCTCGCAGGCATCGGCACAAATCTGCGCCAGGCGGCGGGTGTTGCCCGAGTTCTTGCCGCCCACGACGACCATGCAGTCGCAGCGGTTGGCAAGTGTGGCTGCTGCCTGTTGACGCTCACTCGTGGCGGCGCAGATGGTGTTGATCACACGCAGCTCCTGCACGCGCGGGGTGATAGCGGCCACGACCTCGGCGAGGTTCTGCGCGGTCTGGGTGGTCTGCACAACCAGACCCACCTTGCCCTTGAGCGATAGGGCATCGGCGTCGGCGGCACAGCTCACGACCTGCGCGTCATTGCCGGCGTGGCCTAGAATACCCTCGACCTCTGGGTGGCCCGGCTCGCCCACGACGATCACGCGGTAGCCTTCGCGCACCAGGCGCTCGGCCGCCACATGGACCTTCTTCACGTAGGGGCAGGTGGCGTCGACCACGGTAAGGTCGCGCTTGCGGGCAGCATCGATCACCTGCGGCACCACGCCGTGGGCGCGGATAATCACGGTGCCGGTTGCGGCGTCATCCAGGGTTTCGGCCAAGCCAACGCCCGCCTGAGCGAGCTCGCGTACCACGATGGGGTTATGGATAAGCGGACCCAAGGTATGAACCTGAGTGCACTCCCCTGCCTGCGGCGCGGCGGCCAGCGCCATATCGAGCGCACGCTGTACGCCATAGCAAGTGCCGGCGTGGGCGGCGATCTCGATGGAAGGCGCGGTGGCCTGGTCGGACGCAGTCGCGGCAGTGTTCGTCACGTTCTCGCTCATGGCTAGAACCTGCCCGGATGCTCGGCGCATAGCTCGTCTCGCATGGCGTAGACGCGGCTCATGGCCTCGGACTCAAACCATTCCAGGCGCTCCGTGCGCTTAAGCCCGGCCGGTGCGTCGGAAAGCGAGACGGCCTTGCCGGCGCGGATCCAGCATTTCTTGGGACGCATGATCTTTTTGCCCGCGGGCGTGATGTCGGACCAGCCGCAAATGGCGAGCGGGTTCACAGGTGCCTTGCCCATCTGAGCGATGAGCGCAAAACCGCCGTGGACCTCGGGCTTGATCTCGCGCGAGCGGATGCGCGTGCCCTCGGGGAAGATCAGAACGTCCTCGCCGCGCTGCAGCGCATGCTGGGCGGCACGCAGGCACTTCATATCGGCGGTGCCGCGCTCGACGGGAATGCCGCCCACGCGGCTAAAGGCCCAGCGTACGATCTTGCTCTTGGCGAACTCGGACTTAAAGATGGGACGAATGCGGCGCCCCCCAAAGAACAGCGCCGTCTCCACGGCCAAGAGCTCGGCCATCGAGGTGTGGTTGCAGATGACCACGCTGCCGCGGCCTTCCTGGCGCTCAAACAGAAGATCGGCGTCCTCGACCTTCCAGCGCCACATGAGCTTGGAGAAGGCCCAAAGGATGGCCATAACCACGACGACAGCGCCGCGGATGAGCGCCGGGAACTCGGCGTAGGGGGCGTTGTAATAGTCCTCGGGCGTCTGCTTAAACAGGCGCATAGGCTACCTCCTTTTGTTGATGAGGTCCTCGATTATCGAGACGACCTCGTCGATGGTGTGGGCGGTGGAGTCGACGTGCACGGCGTCCTCGGCGGGCACGAGCGGGGCGACCTCGCGGCTGCTGTCGAGCTTGTCGCGCTGCTTAAGGGCGTCGAGGGTCTCGTCGACCTCGGCCTCGAGTTGCGCGGGCGTGAGAGGCTGGGCGTCGTTTTGGTGACGCTGCAGCACGCGGCGGCGGGCGCGCTCGCGCGGGTCGGCGGTCAAGAAGACCTTGACCTGCGCGTTAGGGAACACGACGGTGCCGATGTCGCGACCCTCGGCCACGATATCGTGATCCTCGGCGGCGCGGCGCTGGTGAATGAGCATGGCTGCGCGCACCCCCGGGTAGGCCGAGACCTTGGACACGTTGGCGTCGACCTGCGGGGTGCGGATGGCGGCCGAAGCGTCCTGGCCGTCGATGGTTAGGCGGGTGTCCTCGCCGGTGCCGTTGGTAAAGCGAATCTCGATCTGCTCGGCGAGGGCGTCGATTGCCGCCTCGTCGTCTAGATCGATGCCGCGGTCGAGCGCGGCGAAGGTGACGGCGCGATACATGGCGCCCGTGTCGAGCTTGTTAAAGCCCAGCTGGCGGGCGATCTCCTTGGCGATGGTGGACTTGCCGGAACCGGCGGGGCCGTCGATGGCGACGATCATGCAATGCTTCCTTTCGGTGGTTGATGTGCTGGTATGGTTCGCGGGCGTTGGGGCGCGGCGAGTTGCCTAGCCCGTGTAACGCTCGCGGTAGGTGTTGCGTTTAGGTGCGGAGCCGTGACTGCCGTGGTGGCGCGTGCGGCTGGCGGGTGCGTCTTGGGGCTTGCCGCCGTGCATGGCGCTGGCCTGCTTGGGAGGGATGCCACCGCTTTTGAGAATCTGCACCTCGCGGTCGGTGAGCTCGCGCCACGAGCCCTTGGCCACGCCCTCGAGCTCAAGGCCGGCAAAGTTGCAGCGATGCAGACGGATTACCGGATGGTGAATCTTGCTCAACATGCGCTTAACTTGATTCTTGCGACCCTCGCGGATGATGACCTCGACGGCAGTGGTGCCGGGCTTGACGCCTTGCGGAGCCACGGCCTCGGCCTCGCGTGCGGTGATGACGCGGCAGATTGCCGGCTGGCATAGGCCGTCGTCGAGCTCGATGCCATGGCGGAGCGGGTCTAGATCGCGTTCGGTCAGCTGCCCGTCAACGAGTGCCTGGTAGGTCTTATAGACATGCTTGCTGGGGTGCAGCAGGTCCTGCGACAGGTCGCCGTCGGTGGTAAAGAGCAAAAGGCCCGTGGTGTCGCGGTCCAGACGACCCACCGGGAAGAGCCCCGGAAATCGGTCGCGCGGAACCAAGTCCGCCACACAGGGGCGCTCCTGCGGGTCGCTCATGGTGGTAAGGTAGCCGGTCGGCTTGTAGAGCATCAGGTACACGGCGCCCTGGTTGAGCTTGACCGGCATGCCGTCGACCTCGATACGGTCGCGGTCGACATCGACCTTGGTGCCCAGCTCGGTCGCGACCTCGCCGTTGACGGTCACGCGGCCGGCAGTCATCAGGTCCTCCGAACCGCGGCGGCTCGCCACACCCGCGCGCGCCAAAAAGCGCTGCAGGCGCATGGTGTGCGGGTAGACGTGCTGGGCGTCGGTTGCGGGTACTGCGTTGCCCACGGCGCGCGTCTCCCCTGCTTCGTTAGTCCTCGTCATGCATATCCTCCGAGGTCTCGTCGACGACCAGGGCCTCAAAGTCCTCGGCTGCCTCAACATCTTCAACATCGGTATCGAGCAGTTCGCGCTCTTCGTCCAGATCTTCGGCCTGCTCCTCGAGCGTGGACTGAATACTGCGGCCGCTCAGGCGCTCGCGGATAAACTGACGCGACTGCTCGTCGGGGGCAAACTGCTCCAGGTCGGGCAGGTCGCGGGTGGAGCGCAGGCCGAACTTTTCCAAGAAGGCGTTGGTCGTGCCGTAGATGATGGCCTGACCGCGCTGGGGGTCGCGGCCGAGCTCGCGCACCAGACCCTTGTCCACGAGCGACGCGATGACGCCGTCGGAATTGACGCCACGGATGCCCTTGACGACCTCGCGCGTCACGGGTTGGTGGTATGCGATGACGGCCAGGGTTTCGAGCGCCGCTTGCGACAGCTTTTGCGTGTCCCAGCTCAACACATAGGCCTCGACCACGTCGTGGTAGGCGGGGTGCGTAAACAGGCGCCAGCCGCCGGCGACCTCTCGCAGCTGAAAGCCGCGGTTGGTCTCCTCGTACTCAACCTTGAGCTCGGCGAGCAGCGACGCGCACTCGCCGGGGGCGATATCCAGTGCGCCAGCCAGCGCGGGCGCACTCACCGGGTCGCTCGACACCAGCAGCAGCGCCTCGAGGGCGCCTTTGAGGCTGTTTGCATCCAGCGTGGAAAGGGTTGACATGATTGCGGCTCCTATTCGGTGAGCTCGGGGCCCTCGCCGGGCACGTAGGCCTCGGCGCCCTCGACGCGGTTGATGCGGATGGTTCCAAAAATCTCGTCCTGGCTCAGGGTGAGCGAGCCGCGCTTGGCAAGCTCCAACATGGCCAGGAAGGTGACGACGAGCTGCTCGGTGGCGGCGTCGCCGTCCAACAGCTCGCGGAAGGTGCAGGTCTGTCTCTTATACACATCTCCGAGCCCACGAG
>URSP01000112.1:0-5255 GCA_900550515.1 uncultured Collinsella sp.
TGACACGGAAGAGGTCAGAAGTTCAAATCTTCTAACGCCCACCAAATGTTCGCAGTCCAGAGGCTTTGCTTCTGGACTGTTTTGTTTTATGCCGCCAAACATGCCAGCAAATTTTGATCCAAGGTCTGTATGCGATGGTCTTCGTATCCCGTAGGGGTGCCGGCAGATTGCATACGTCCTGGCCGAGCGTGACCGCAACATGTTGGTCAAGCATAATCTTTTGGATTCTTTTGGCGTGAGTGGCTTGGTTTTAGTAGGATTTGTCAGTGGCTTGACTAAGGGGGTTTTATAGCTGCCATGCAGGTAGCCGTGTTGGTAACGTTTTACCGACTTGTCAAATACCCCTCATTTATAATGCGTCTGCAAAATGACTAATTGCTTTGACCTGCTGAAACACTATATGTTGTGTTTGACCTAAAAAAAGAATACAGGATATAGATGCCTCTTTGTCGTATGATAGATGGCGGACAGAGAACGAGGACCTTATTCGCCCCATTTGGATGGATCTTCGAGCCCCTTGATTGGCTGCGAGGATTGTCCGCATGAGGGCCTATGGTTTTCGAAAACACAGATTGCGCGACGGCGCCGCAAGACAGGGGCAAGCCCTGCCGGGCATCGTTTGGCTCTGAAGCGCAATGAGGCTACGATGCGAAAGAGGCAAGAGGATGAAGATCATCAAGCGCAGCGGCACCGAGGTTGTCTTTGACATCGATAAGATTGTCAATGCCATCCGCGCCGCTAACTTGGAGGTCGAGGAGAGCTCTCGTCTAACCGACCGCCAGGTGGTTTATGCGGCGCAAAACGTCGCCGAGGCATGCGAGAACGCAGGCCACACCGTTTCGGTCGAGGAGATTCAGGATTTGGTCGAGGACGAGATCATGCGTCTCGACTGCTACGAGGTTGCCCGCCACTACATCATCTATCGCTATGTTCAGAGCCTGAAGCGCCAGAAGAACACGACCGATGACAAGATCCTGTCGCTGATCGAGTGCAATAACGAAGAGGTCAAGCAGGAGAACTCCAACAAGAACCCGACCGTCAACTCCGTTCAGCGCGACTATATGGCCGGCGAGATTTCCAAGGACCTGACCCAGCGCGTGCTGCTGCCTCAGGAGATCGTGGACGCCCATAATGAGGGCCTGATCCACTTCCACGATTCGGATTACTTTGCTCAGCACATGCACAACTGCGATCTGGTGAACCTGGAGGACATGCTCCAGAACGGCACTGTTATTTCGGGCACGCTGATTGAGAAGCCGCACAGCTTCTCGACCGCCTGCAATATCGCGACGCAGATCATCGCCCAGGTTGCTTCCTCCCAGTATGGCGGCCAGTCCATCTCGCTGACCCATCTCGCCCCGTTCGTTGAGGTGAGTCGTCAAAAGATTCGCGGCGAGGTCGCTCGCGAGCTTGAGGAGCTCGGCGTCTCTGCATCTGCCGAGAAGGTCCGTGAGGTCGTTGAGGACCGTCTGCGTGACGAGATCCGTCGTGGCGTCCAGACGATTCAGTATCAGGTCGTGACCCTTATGACCACGAATGGCCAGGCACCGTTCGTGACAGTCTTTATGTATCTTAACGAGGCCCGTACGCCTCAGGAGAAGCACGACCTTGCCATGATCGTGGAGGAGACGCTTCGCCAGCGCTACGAGGGCGTTAAGAACGAGGCCGGCGTGTGGATTACCCCGGCATTCCCCAAGCTTATCTATGTACTCGAGGACGATAACGTTCACGAGAATTCCCCGTACTTCTACCTGACCCAGCTGGCTGCCAAGTGCACCGCCAGGCGCATGGTGCCCGATTACATCTCCGAGAAGAAGATGCGCGAGCTCAAGCTGTCTAAGGGCGAGACCGCCGGCAACGGTGACTGCTACACCTGCATGGGCTGCCGCAGTTTCCTGACGCCCGACCGCTCGGGCAACGGCTTTAACAATGTCGCTAACGCGCTGAACTACGACCCGACCAAGCCTAAGTACTATGGTCGCTTTAACCAGGGTGTTGTGACCATCAACCTGCCCGATGTCGCGCTGAGCTCGCACCAGGATATGGACAAGTTCTGGAAGATTTTCGATGAGCGCCTTGAGCTGTGCCATCGTGCCCTGCTGTGCCGTCATGAGCGCCTGATGGGTACGCTTTCTGATGCCGCACCGATTCTTTGGCAATACGGTGCCCTGGCGCGTCTGAAGAAGGGCGAGACGATCGACAAACTGCTCGTGGGCGGTTACTCCACCATTAGTCTGGGTTATGCCGGCCTGTATGAGTGCGTCAAGTACATGACGGGCCACAGCCACACCGAGAAGGAGGGCACGCCCTTTGCCATGGCCGTCATGCAGCGCATGAACGACAAGTGCGCGGAGTGGAAGGCCGAAAGCGATATTGACTTCTCGCTGTACGGTACCCCGCTTGAGTCGACGACCTACAAGTTCGCCAAGTGCCTGCAGCGTCGTTTTGGCATCATCCCGGGCGTGACGGACAAGGGCTACATCACCAACAGCTACCACGTCCACGTGTCCGAGGAGATCGACGCATTCGACAAGCTCAAGTTCGAGGGTATGTTCCAGCAGCTTTCGCCGGGCGGTGCCATCTCCTACGTTGAGGTTCCCAACATGCAGGACAACCTCAAGGCTGTCATTCGCGTGATGCAGTACATCTACGACAACATCATGTACGCCGAGCTCAACACCAAGAGCGACTACTGCCAGGTGTGCGGCTACGACGGTGAGATCAAGATTGTCGAGGATGACGGCAAGCTGGTGTGGGAGTGCCCCAATTGCGGCAATCGTGACCAGGAGAAGATGAACGTCGCCCGTCGCACGTGCGGCTACATCGGTACCCAGTTCTGGAACCAGGGTCGAACCGAGGAGATCCGCGACCGCGTGCTGCATCTCTAATAACTATCCCAGGCTGCCCCGTAGCGAGGCCCCGGACCTTTACTCGCTATTTCGGACAGTCCTGGCTCACGACGGAGGCGCCACTGGCGCCTCCTGTTCGTGCGGAACTCATATCGAGTAAAGGTCCGGGGCCTCGCTACGGGGCAGCCAAGTTGACGTAGCTGAGATGCAGCATGCGGTCTGCTCACTCCTCGAAGTTCTTAGCGGAAATGAGTTGACTTGCAACAACGGTTTGCTTGCGATGACGGTTGAGCTGCAACAAAGTATTTATTGGACCTCGAACCCTATGCTCGATGTTCGCTTCGTTCATTGAGTTGCCCTTTGCATGAGGCCGGGACATATCGTCCCGCCCGCAGTTTCGCAGGCCGAAGGCCGAGAATGTTTGAGGACGGGATGATATGTCCCGGCCTCCCGGGAGAGTTACCTATGAACTACGCGAACATAAAGTATTTCGACATTGCTGATGGAGAAGGCGTTCGTACTTCTCTGTTTGTGAGCGGGTGCCGTCGTGGGTGCAAGAATTGCTTTAACTCTGTCGCGTGGGACTTTGCTGCGGGCGAGCCGTTCGATCGCGCCGTCGAGGATAAGATTATCGAGAGTCTCGACCATCCCTTTATCGATGGCCTGACGATTCTGGGCGGCGAGCCCATGGAGCCCGAGAATCAGGCGGGGCTTGTTGACTTTATCGAACGCGTGCGTGCGGCCTATCCTGCGGGGTCGGGCAAGACCATTTGGTGCTTTACCGGCGACGTGCTCGAGGAGCTTATGCCGGGCGGTCGCCACCATACCGAGGCGACGGACCGTATCCTTGCCTGCCTCGATATGTTGGTGGATGGCCCGTTTGTTCAGGATCTGTACGATATCTCATTGCGTTTTAGAGGCTCGAGTAACCAGCGTGTGATCGATATGAACGCTACGCGCGACCGTGCTGAGCGCGAGGGTGTTGCGCTTTGTGATGCGGTTGAACTTTGGCGGGACGATCCAGTCTATTCGACCCATACTATGTAGCTTGTGGCCGATGCCAAAGGGCGTGGTACCATAGCGCGAACGCAAAATCGGAAAAGTGAGGCCCAGATGATCGATCAGGAAAAAGTCGAGGCCGCCATTAAGCTGTTGCTTGAGGGCATAGGCGAGGACCCAACTCGTGAGGGCCTGCTGGAGACCCCGGCGCGCGTTGCCCGTATGTATGGTGAGATCGCCGGCGGTATGGACCAGAGTGCCGAGGAGCACCTGTCCAAAACCTTTGCCGTCGCTTCGAACGATTTGGTTATCGAGCGCGACATCACGTTCTACTCGCTGTGCGAACATCATCTGCTGCCGTTTTATGGCAAGGCCGCCATTGGTTATATCCCCAACGGCCGTGTCGCAGGGCTCTCTAAGCTTGCCCGCACGGTTGAGGTTCATGCCCGCCGTCTGCAGCTGCAGGAGCAGCTGTGTGCGCAGGTTGCCGACGCTCTCATGGATTATCTCGCTCCCCAGGGAGCGATTGTGCTCATGGAGGCTGAGCATATGTGCATGACCATGCGCGGCGTGCAAAAGCCCGGCACCAAGACCGTGACGCTCGCTCGCCGCGGCGTCTTTGAGACCGATCCCGCGCTCGAGGAGCGGTTCTTTAGGATGCTGGGCCGTTAGCATGAGGGTCGTCAACGACTTTACATCGAAGACCGATGAGGGGACGTCGCGTCGCGGCTTTATGGCTTCGGGCTTGGCTCCCTTTGGTGCCATGCCTCGCATTGATTACATTTGCGCCAACGGGCTGTTCCGGCGGCACCTGGGCAACATTGCACAGTTGGAATCGGGGCGCATCTTCTGCCGCCACGGTATTGACCATCTTCTCGATGTCGCTCGCATTATGTGGATCAAGAATCTCGAGGAACAGCTCGAATTTGACCGCGAAGTCATCTACGCCACGGCGCTTCTTCACGATATCGGCAAAGATGAACAGTATGAATCGGGTATATCCCATGATGTTGCAAGCGAACGCGTCGCTGATGCGATTCTCGGCGGCATGCCCGAAGACGTGGCGTTCGAGCCGGCAGATGCCGCAGCCATTAAGACGGCCATCCTGGGCCATCGAAAGCTACGCGTGAACAGCCAGCCGCTTGAGCGTCTGCTTTATGCAGCCGACAAAGCGTCGCGCGCCTGCTTTGCATGCCCTGCGCGCAATGCCTGCAACTGGAGCGATGATAAAAAGAACCTGTCGATTCGCGTGTAGTCGGCATGCGCGGTCGGGGTTCTGAACGAAGGAGACGATCGCGATGACTAACAAAAAGCTACCTGAGAATGCAACCAAGACCGAGGGAGCCGAGCTTGCCCGCCGTGGAAGGGGCGAAATATCCACCGCAACGGCGGTACCCCATGTGAGCT
>URSP01000113.1:0-5203 GCA_900550515.1 uncultured Collinsella sp.
GGGCTCGGAGATGTGTATAAGAGACAGCCCGATAGCAAAGCAGCTTTTGGAGTCATAGCGTCGGCTTTTTTGCCCGCTTACGAAACGGAGACTTGTAATGGTTAAGGTCGATTTATCAGACTTTTACGCGGAAACGGAAACGAGCGAAACCCGTGCCTATGAGCACGCACTAGATATTGAGTTTATCGTTCATCGCGAGATGCAGCGCTCGGGCTTGAGTAAAAGCGAGCTGGCAAAACGTATGGGCGTGAGTCTTCAGTCGCTTTCGAAATTGTTGAATTCTCAGCCCAACATGACGCTGAAAACAATCGCAAAGTTTGAGCTTGCGTTGGGTATCAAAATCATTCCTCAGGTCATTTCCAGTTATTCGAATGAGGCGCCGTTTTCTTCGTCTAATAATTCTGTCCGAGAACAATGGTCTTCATTTAACAGCGACTGCTCAGCTAAACGATTGAACTTTGAGATGATTCCGGGAGGTTTGGCTGCATGAGTAAGGATTTCATTGCGCCTATTCAGGTTGTTCATTTGTTTGTTGTCGACTCAACTTTTCATATTGAGAATGAGCCCTCCCAGAATATGGATTTAAAAGTTGACGTTAGCTATCAGGACGTCCATCTATTGAGGAACAAGGCGGGCGAGCGTGCAGACTTAAAGCTGTATGTGTGTGGCAGTCTGATTGATAGAGACGATGCAAAGGAAAAAATGCGCGCTGATGTGTCGGTCGCTATTTCGGTGTCTACAAAATTGCCGTTCGACATTTCAGACGATGAAGCGCGCCGTTATCTTCTCTCTAATGCGATTTCCATGGCGTATGGTCACGCTAAGAGCTATCTGATGGTCGTTACTGGACTTTCGCCCATGGGGGCTTTGACGCTGCCGGCAATTCTTCCTTCGGAATTGGCAGCGGACAGCGATGCGTCTTTCCAAAGTGAGTAAGCTGTTCTCGATTTGGATTTTGCATGCCACCGCTTGCAAATGTAACGGGGTGCCGAATCGGTAGTTTGACTGATTCGGAACTTATATTACGACGTTTCTAGCTGAAGCCCTGCGATGCCCGTGCTACGACAGCTAAATTGACCGTGACGTCCTGTCTTGCGACACGCATGTAGCTCCGCACGGGTATCATGGTGAAAGCGATTTCAATGACAGGGGTGCTCGTGGTAAAGATGAAAGATGTGGCCGAGCTGGCCGGCGTTTCGAGCGCCGCCGTCTCGCGCTACCTCAACGGCGGATATATCTCGGCGGACAAGGCCCAGCGCATTAAGCAGGCGATTGAACTGACCGGATACGTGCGGTCCAGTCAGGCTCGCGCGCTGCGCACCGGCTCCACCAAGCTCATCGGCGTCATCGTGCCCAAGATCAACTCGGAATCCGTGAGCCGCATTACCGCCGGGATAGGCCAGGTACTCGGTCGCCGAGGCTACCAGATGCTGCTCGCGAATACTGACAACGTGGCCAAGCGTGAGCTCGAGTATCTCGACCTGTTCCAGAACCACCCGGTCGATGGCATCGTGCTCGTGGCGACCATGATCACCGACGAATATCGCGCGGCCATTGCGTCTTGCCGCGTGCCCATTGTGTTGATCGGCCAACATGTCGAGGGCGCGGCGTGCGTCTATCACGACGATTACGAGGCTGCCTTTGAGCTGGGCCATGCGCTTGCGGGCCGTGTGGGCGGCAAGATCGCCTACATCGGGGTTACCGAGGAGGACCGCGCGGCCGGTTATGACCGCCGTCGCGGTTTTGAGGCCGGCTTGCGCGCCGCGGGTAACCCGCTCGATGCCGCCTTGATTCGTCTGGGCTCGTTTACGCTCGACTCGGGCTATGGTGCGGCGCGTGAACTGCTTTCTGCCGCTCCCGATGTTTCGTTTATCGCGTGCGCGACCGATACCATGGCGGCGGGCGCGCTTCGTGCCATCGATGAGGTTCGCGGCATGGGCGAGGGCATGCACCGCGTGAGCGGTTTCGGCGACAACGCGTTTTTGCGCGCGCTGACGGGCGGCATTCCCACCGTGCATTACGGCTACCTGACCAGCGGTGTCGAGGCGACCAATATGTTGCTCAACACGCTCGATGGCGCGGAGGGGAAGAACGGCCTAAAGACGCTCAAGCTCGGCCATCAGTTGATGAATGTCTAGGTCTTGATCGTGCCTGCCCGCCTTTGAGTCCCCCGTTTTTTGTCCCAAAACTACCATTCGCCGGCTTTTTCCTACCGTTCACCCTACTATGAAAACGATTACAGACATATGAAACTGAAAACGATTACAGTGTAAGTGTCAAAGATGGCCGGGTGCAGATGCGCCCGTTGGAGGAAAGGGAAGTCATGGACTACCGCAAATCAGCCCAAGAGGTGCTCGACAACATCGGTGGCGCCGGCAACGTTGTTTCGGCCGCACACTGCGCCACGCGTCTGCGCCTGGTGATTGCCGATAACGCCAAGGTCGACAAGGAGGCCCTCGAGAATATCGACGGCGCCAAGGGCGTCTTTGAGGCCCAGGGCCAGCTTCAGATTATTTTTGGTACCGGCACCGTCAACAAGGTCTACGAGGAGTTCATCGCGCTCAGTGGCGTCGAGGCTGCCACCAAGGCCGAGGTCAAGGAGGCCGCGGCGCAGCAGCAGAACATCTTTATGCGTGCCATTAAGGTGCTCGGCGACGTCTTTGTCCCCATCATCCCCGCCATCGTGGCTTCGGGCCTGCTGCTGGGCATCATGAGTGCCCTCAACTTTATGGCCTCCAACGGCTTTATCGCGCTCGACACCAATAACTTTATTTATAAGATCGCCGACCTGGTCTCGGGAACGTCCTTTGGCATTCTGCAGATCCTGATCGGTTACTCCGCCGCTAAGGCCTTTGGCGCCAACCCGTATCTGGGTGCCGTCGTCGGCGGTGCGTTTATCAACTCCTCGCTGCAGAGCGCCTATACGGTTGCCTCCGAGGGCGTGCAGACCATGGTCACCGTCATTCCCGGCGTGTACAGCTTTGAGTGGGTCGGCTATCAGGGCCACGTTATCCCCATCGTTATCGCCTGCGCCATCCTCGCCTTCTTGGAGAAGCGTCTCCACAAGGTTGTCCCCGAGATGTTTGACCTCTTTGTGACTCCGCTCGTCTCCGTGTTTGTGACCGTGCTCGTGACGCTTGTCGCCGTCGGCCCCATCTTTGTCTGGGCCGAGAACGCCATCCTCGGTCTGATCCAGGCCCTGCTGACCCTGCCCTTCGGCATCGGTTCCTTTATCGTCGGCCTGTTCTATGCCCCCACGGTCGTTATCGGTATCCACCAGATGTACACCGCCATCGATCTGGGCCAGCTCGCCCAGTACGGCGTGACCTACTGGCTGCCCATCGCCAGTGCCGCCAACATCGCCCAGGGTGGCGCCTCGCTCGCCGTTGCCTTTAAGACCCGCGATGCCAAGATCAAGGGCCTGGCGCTTCCTTCGGCCCTGTCCGCCTTCATGGGTATTACCGAGCCTGCCATCTTTGGTGTGAACCTGCGCTTCTTTAAGCCCTTCATCGCCGGCTGCATCGGCGGCGGTTGCGGTGCCCTGGTCTGCGCACTCACCTCGCTTGCTGCTTCCGGCACCGGCGTTACCGGCATCTTCGGTATCCTGCTGTGCCTGGCCCAGCCCGTGCAGTACGCGATCATGTTTGCGGTCGCCGCGCTGGTTTCCTTTGCCGTCTCGTTCGTCCTGTATAAGGACGAGCCTAAGGCTTCCGAGCAGGCGTAGGATTCGCGTAAAAATAACGCCCGCAGGCTCCATCCTGTGGGCGTTTTCTTTATCTGGAACCCTTGATTTGAGCGTTCGTTGATTTAATTCGATTGGATACCGACATGTCTAACGCACTTCAGCGCGATCTTGCCAAGCTCGTTGCCAACATGGATGCCGCGGCCGCCGAGCGCGGTCACGGGCCCTATGCTCAGCATTTTCATATTATGCCGCCCACGGGCTGGCTCAACGACCCCAACGGGCTTTGCCAGGCCGATGGCGTGTTTCACGCGTACTTTCAGTATGCCCCGTTTGATGTGAACGGCGGCGTCAAGATGTGGGGTCATGCCACCAGCCGCGACCTTATGAAATGGGAATATATTGGTGTCCCGCTGCTGCCCGACGAGCCGTTCGATTGCCATGGCGTGTATTCGGGCTCCGCGCTTGCCGAGGACGGTCGCATTCGCGTGCTCTATACCGGCAACGTTAAGCTCCCCGATACGGACGGCGTTTATGACTATGTCAACACCGGCCGTCGCGCCGATACCGTGTATGTCGAGAGTGCCGATGGACAGGAGTTTAGCCAAAAGTGCGTGGTGCTGGCGTCGGAGGACTATCCCGAGGATCTGACGTGCCACGTGCGCGATCCCAAGGTGTGGCGTGACGCGGACGGGCGTTATCACATGGTGCTGGGTGCGCGTCGTCGAGTTGACGGGCCGCACGTCGAGAGCCGTTTTTGCGCCATGCATGGCGAGGGCGCCGGTCGCGATGTTGGCGAGATCTTGGTGTATGGCTCGGCTGACATGCTTAGTTGGGAGCTCGAGACCCGCGTGTGTGCGCCCGAGCGCTTTGGGTTTATGTGGGAATGCCCCGGCTATATCGAGCTCGGTGCGAATGGCGATACCGCTGCATTTTTGTCATTCTCGCCTCAGGGCCTTGAGGGCGGTCGTTGGGACCGCGGCAATGTGTATGCCGCTGGCTACATGCCTGTAACGGGCGACATCACTGGTGGTGACGGTGCCTATGAGCTGGGGGAGTTCCGTCTGTGGGACGTCGGTTTTGACTTCTATGCTCCGCAGGAGTTTACGTCCGAGGACGGTCGCCACATTCTAATCGGCTGGATGGGCATGCCCGATGAGCCGACCTATGGCAACGCACCCACCGTGGTGTGCGGCTGGCAGCACTGCATGACGGTGCCGCGTGAGCTTACAGCCGGTGCCGGCGGCGTGGTACTGCAGCAGCCGGTGCGCGAGATCGAGCACCATTATGCCTCGGAGCGTGTGGGGGCGGGCTCGTTGGATGTTGCCGACGATACCTGCTTTGACGTTGTTGTCGACGGTGTCGACGGCGCGTTTACCGCGACCGTTGATGGCGAGCTGAAGCTGGCGTTTGTGCCCGCCGAGGGCGAACTGCCCTCGCGTTTTGAGATGCGATTTACCGATGAGGGTCGCGCTTCTGCCGGCTGCGGTCGTACCGTGCGCTGGGAGCCCGTCGACGAGG
>URSP01000114.1:0-5125 GCA_900550515.1 uncultured Collinsella sp.
TCCACGCCATAGCGGAACTCGGCACCCATCAGGCGAATGACCTCGACCTCGGCCTCGATAACATCCTTCTGCAGCTTAAAGCTGGGAATGCCGTAGGTGAGCATGCCGCCCGGGCGCTCGTTCTTCTCGAACACGACGGGCTTGTAGCCCTTCTCGGCCAGATAGAAGGCGCAGGACAGGCCGGCCGGACCGGCACCGATGATGGCGATCTTCTGGTCGAAGCCGCCAGCGCGCGTCGGCGTAACCACGGGCGGGACGTAGCGGGTCGCGGCATCCAGATCGCGCTGGGCGATGAACTTCTTGACCTCGTCGATAGCCACGGCGGCGTCCACACGGCCGCGGGTGCAGGCATCCTCACAGCGGCGGTTGCACACACGGCCGCAGATAGCGGGCAGCGGGTTCTCGCGCTTAATGAGTGCTAGGGCCTCGTCATAGCGACCCTGAGCCGCGAGCTTCAAATAGCCCTGAACGGCAACGTGCGCGGGGCAGGCCGTCTTGCAGGGAGCGGTGCCGGACTCATGCGTCTCGATACGGTTGTCGTTGCGGTAGTTGGGCGACCACTTGGTGTGGTCCCACTTGGTGGCATCGGGCAGCTCCTGGCGCGGATACTCGGGCACCTGTCCGCCGGCCTTTTTGCTGCAGAGCTTCTGGCCGAGCTTGGCGGCGCCGGCCGGGCACACCTCAACGCAGCGACCGCAGGCAACGCACTTGTCCTTCTCGACCTTGGCGACATAGGCCGAGCGCGACAGGTTGGGCGTGTTGAACAGCTGCGAGGTGCGCAGGGCGTAGCACACGTTGACGTTGCAGTTGCAGATGGCGAAGATCTTGTTCTCGCCGTCGATGTTGGTGATCTGGTGCACAAAGCCGTTGTCCTCGGCCTGGCGCAGGATGTCGTAGACCTCGTCGCGTGTTACATAATGGCCGCGGTCGGTCTCGACCACGTAGTCGGCCATATCGCCCACGGCGATGCACCAGTCGGCCGGGTCGTCGGCGCAGCCCTCACCCATCACGCGACGGCTCGCGCGGCAGCTGCAGGTGCTGGCGGCATATTTGCCATCGTATTTGTCGAGCCAGTGCTCGATATGCTCGATCGGCACCGACGTGCTCGCGGCATCGATAGCCTTCTCGACCGGAATGACATGCATGCCGATGCCGGCACCACCGGGCGGCACCATCGGCGTGGCCTTGGACAGCGGTCCCTTGGACGCCTGCTCAAAGAACTTGGCATAGACCGGGTGCTCCTCGAGCTGGCTCACGCGCATGTTGAGGAACTCGGCAGAGCCCGGCACCAGCATGGGCAGCACCCACTGCTTGGCGCGCTCGGGGTTTTCCCAGTTGTACTCGAGCAGACCCGTGTAGCTCATGTCGTCGAGCATCTTCTCGATATCGGCCTCGGGCATGCCGGTGAGCTTGGCCATCTCGGGCAGCGTATAGGGACGGCGCATCTTCATCTTGCAGAGCACTTCGGCCTGCTCGTCAGTCGCGGCCTCGGCAAACGACCAGTACTCGTAGCCCAGCAGCTCATCGCGATGCAGCAGACGGTTGGTGCAGTGCTCGCACAGCTTGACGATGGCCTCGCGCGGATGCTCCGGCAGCGGCGGCACGAACTCCGAACCGATGTCGGGCTCGGTGTAGCTAATCCCCGGTCCGTTGAGAATCATGGTTGTCCCTTCTCTTGCCACAGCCCGGCGGGACCGCGGCGCCCCTCTTTTTTTGCAGGCCGGGCATGCCCCCATGTCGTTCACCCGCCATTGTTGACATTGTGTCAAAAATAGTATTGACGAACCGTCAACAATATTCAAGACTGTTAGGCGAACGGTCAGGCAAAAGAGGATGAAAGGCGGCAAAACATGGGCAACAACACAGCAGGTACCTCTGTGGTCGATGCCGTCCCCGCATCCGATAGCGCGGCAAAGCGCCTGACGGGCGACGAACGCCGTCGCGAGATCCTCGATGCCGTGCGCACCGTAAGCTCCGAGCTGGGCGTGTCCCACCTATCGGTATCGGCCGTGACCAAGCGAGCCGGCTGCACGCGTTCATTGTTCTACCATTACTTCGCCGACATGGACGCCGCCGTCACCGCTGTTATGGACGAGGCGATCGACGGCTTTATCTCCGAACTCGAGCGGTGGAACGCCGACCGCACCGTCGGTGATATCGAGGGCGCGCTCGACACCGTCGCCCCGCTCTTTAAGCGCCTGGTCGCCAGCGGCCACGAACTGCCGAGCACGCTCACCTCGAGCAGCGGCGCGCTCTACGGCGGCTTTTTGCACAACGTGGTCCAGCGCGTGGCGCAGTATATCTGCGACACCACCGTGGTGGATTTTGTCGCCCATCATGAGCTACGCATCGACCATGTCTACGAGACGTTCTACACCCTCATCATGGGTCTTTTGATGTATATCCGCACGCACCCCGATGTGCCCGACGAGACGGTCAAGGAAATCATCGCTTCGACACTCCACATCGAGGGCTATACCGCCAAGTATCCGGAGCGCAAGCCCCAGAACTGACGACATTTGGCCAAACTGCCCGCGATCAGAAGAGGGGCCGCGGGCGTGTGAAAGGAGAGCAGCATGCTGTTCGATGTTTGGGGTAGCGATACCCTTATCCACTGGGCCGGCTGGGCCATGGTCTTTATTGGCCTGATCGTGCTCAACGAGGTCGGCCGCCGCACTAAGCTGGGCGCGGCAATCATCTTTGGCGTGGCTCCGCTGGCCATGACCATCTACTGCGTCGCCATCGCCATCGGCGTCTCGCAGGGCGCCGAGTGGGCGCTCGCCAACCCCACCCATGTGTACCAGAACAGCTGGTTCCACTACGCCAAGGTATACGCAGCGCTGGCCGGTTGCTGGGGCTTCATTGCCATTAAGTACCAGTGGGGCAAGATCGGCAAGGCGCATTGGTTCCGCGCATGGCCGTTTGTAATCGTCGCCATCAACATCATGATCGCCGTCGTGTCCGACTTCGAGAGCGCCTATCACTTCTTTGTCCTGGGCGAGTCCACCTGGGTCACCTCCGAAGGCGCTACGCAGCTGGCCGGCTGGAACAACGTGTTCAATGGCATCGCGGGCATCATCAACATCTTCTGCATGACCGGTTGGTGGAGCGTCTACGCCTCCGAGGATCAAACCGACATGCTGTGGCCCGACATGACCTGGGTCTACATCATCGCCTACGATATCTGGAACTTCTGCTACACCTACAACTGCCTGCCCACCCACTCCTGGTTCTGCGGCTTTGCGCTGCTGCTGGCGCCCACCGTCGCTGCCTTTATCTGGAACAAGGGCGGCTGGATCCAGAACCGCGCCTTTACGCTGGCTATTTGGTGCATGTTTGCCCAGGTGTTCCCGTACTTCCAGGAGGAGTCCATCTTTGTGACCCACTCCACGCTCGACCCCGGCGCCGCTACCGCGGTCTCGATCGCCGCACTGGCCGCCAACGTCGCCGCGATCATCTACATCGCCTACCGCGCCAAGAAGCTCGGCCGCAACCCCTACAAGCAGGATGTCTTTGAGGGCACCAGCGATTGGGAGAAGGCTACTGCTCGCCGCGCCAAGGTTGATTACGCGCACGCCGAGTAACATGCCCGGCGCAAACGCCGCTTGAATGTGAAGCCGCCTGGCCGGCTCCGCGCAATGCAACGTATTGCATGCCCCCGGAAAGCAATTTGTTCGCTTTCCGGGGGCTTTTTGTTGTTGCGCGCATCCACACACATATTCAAAACCTCTCGCACAGATAAAATCAGATTTCCAATCGCCTGACAGCTCTATATGACCCTGTTTTTGGGTACATTGTTGTCCCGATATTGAGCTTGGGGGATGTATGAATGATGAGACGATGGGCCAAGAGGATGCGGCCCAAGATGCAGAAGCGTGTGCCGAAGCCCTGGAGAGCCTAGACCGGATTTCACTTGATGAGATTGCGTTTGACGATTCGGGCGTTGATGTGCAGGATGAGTCGGAAGCCGAGGCGCAGTCCGATGATCAGGATGCAGACGACGTTGAGCCTGCCGAGGATGAGGCAGATCACGAAGACACCGAAAGCGAGGCCGGCAACCAGCCCGAATCCGACACGGGCGAGGAAACCGTCTTGCTCGACAGCTTACCGGCCGAGGATTCGCTGACTCGCGAGCTTCCTGGCCTGGGTTCCGCACCAGCCGTGGATGAGACCATCGCCATGAGCGATATTCCCCTGCCGTCCGTTCCCTCGGCACGCGAGGCCGAGGTTCGCCATCGCAAGATGTCGCCCAAGCGCCGCAATCTGATGGTCGCCGGCATCGTGGCCGTCGCGCTCGTCGCCGGCGGTGCAGGCTATGCTGCCTGGAACGGATATCAGCAAGAGCAGGCTGCCGCTGTCGCCGCCAATGCCCACACGATGATGTCAGTGCAGATTGGCGTGCATGCCGCGGGCCTCGACTGTTCCACCGGCTCCAAGATTCCCGTACAGGTGAGCGGTCAGGACGCTGATGGCTCCTCCGTGAGCGAAACGCTCTATGTTGACGAGCACGGCCGCGGCATCAAACTGCTGCCCGGCGATTACACGCTCTCCATCGCTGCCTCCCCTATCGCGGCCGACGGCACCATCTATACCGTCCCGACCACCAAGACGCAGGTCACCGTTAAGAGCGATGGACAGGATTTAAGTGCCCAGGCCACCTTTAAGCTCAAAGTGCCTTCGGCCGACACGGTGACTGACGACCAGATCGATGCCGCCGCCAAGTATGCCGAAGAGGGCGGTGCGAGCTCCGCCGCGGCTGCCAAAGTGCTCCAGCAGGCAGCAACCGCACGGCGCGACGCCGCCGTCAATGCCGTGAGCGCTCAAAAGGCACAGGCATCCCGTGATGCTGACGCTCGCCACAAGGCAACCGACCTCTACCAGCTCGATATCCCCGTCGAGTGGTACGGAAAGGTCGAGACTTGGCAAAATGGCAGCACGCTATGCATCTATCTTGCAGGCGACAGCGATACGCCGATCGTGACGCTCGTCGCGGTGCGCGAGGGCGAGAGCTTTACGCCCGATGAAGGCGATACGGTTTTGGGCGCGGCCAATCTAGGCAACGGTTATACCGTCTACGCCAGCGGCCCCGTCTATCCGTACGTGGTGCCCCAGACCATCAACGGAC
>URSP01000115.1:0-5080 GCA_900550515.1 uncultured Collinsella sp.
CAAAGCCCACGACGCCCATCATGCTCGACACAAACCAGATGCAGACGGTGAGCACTGCAGCAGCCGCGAACACGGCAAGCGAGCGCTGGCGCTCGGAGACCGGGCCGGCCTCCATGCGGCGCACACGCTCGGGCTCGTTCATGCCCGAGAACACCAGTCCCACCGACACGATGACCGACGAGATGATCGCATACGCGCCAAAGTTGAAGTACGACTCGAGCGTGGCGGCGGCAGTCGAGTCGACCTTGACCTGCTCGATCTGGACCTCGGCGCGCTTGGCGGCGGCATGCTCGGCGGCCTTGGCGACGCTGCCGTTGGAGGCAGCGGGCTCAAGCGCCGCCGCAGTGCCCGCGAGCGAAATCCAACGCGAGGCCTCGGCAGACGAAAGCGCCGCCGCCATGGTGCCGGAGCCGTATGTCACGTCGAGCTTGGGCAATGTCTCCCCCGCACGGGCAGTCGCAATAAGGTCGTCCTCGAACCCCTCCGGAATAAAGAACACGCAGTCGGCGCTGCCCTTGGCGCTGTTGCTCTTGGCGAGCGCATCCGCAAGATCGTACGTGTCGTCGCCGACACCCGTGACCAGGTCAAAGCGCGACCCCAAGTGCTTGGTGAGTGCCCGCGAAAGGTCGCTGTTGTCGCGATCGACCACAATCACGTTGGTGTCGTAGGGCTTGTATTCGGTGAGCTGCGACGAGTTCCAGCTCACCGACGCCGCAATGAACACGCCCATGAGCGAGATGAACACCGTATAGATGAGCAGGTAGAACGGGTGCGCCAGCGCCATGCGAAGCGCGGTCTTAAAGGTGCTCATAGCGACTCCTTCCAAACACCAGCGTGGCAGCGGCAACGAACAGCAGCGCCATAAGGACCAGCGCGCCGGCGCGAACGGCAAAAGGTCCCAGGTCCTCAAAGAAATACAGGCGATTGAACATGTCGCAGATGAGCTTGACGGGGTTGAGCCAGCACTCGACCGGGCAGGCGCGGGCAACGTCATCGGCAAGCGCCATCGCCGGCTCGCCGTAGAGGCCGGCGAACAGGGCGCACGTGGTAGCAAAGCCCGTGAGGATGCCCGACTTGGACGCTTTGCCGCCCTTAAC
The DNA here is from genome assembly GCA_900550515.1 of uncultured Collinsella sp. Classification (GTDB taxonomy): domain Bacteria; phylum Actinomycetota; class Coriobacteriia; order Coriobacteriales; family Coriobacteriaceae; genus Collinsella. The sequence continues at coordinate 1,098 of URSP01000115.1, forward strand.
GGGAAGCGTGCCCACAAAGAGTCCCAGGCCCGTGGCGGCAAGCGCGGAAGCGGCGCCACCCACCAGACACAGCCCCTCGCGCCCGCCAAAGTCGACGCCCACGACCAGGCGCACGTAGCCGATCGCGATCGTCATCGAGGCAAAGGAAACCAGCCACGAGCCCACAAAGATACCGGCCAGCGACGCCGTCTTGGAAAGGCCGCCCACGCAGCGACGCGCGCCAAGGCCCGACAGATTGGGCTGCAGGTCGACGACGCTCAAGGCGGCAAACTCGGCAGACATCATCGCGACTAGGCCAAAAAGCGCGTAATAGTAGATGACCGTGCCATCGGGCGTGGTGCGTGTCAGGCTTACGCGTCGGGTTCCGCCCTCGAGCGACAGGGCGCGCGCAACCGCCTCCGGGTCGGCGAGCGCCGCCGGGTTGTCCTGGGCAATCTGGGACATGAGCTCGGCATTTTGTGTATACGAGCTTGCCACCGTCTCCAGGATGCTGCGATCAGTGAGCACCGATGATGCGCGCGAGCTGTCGTAGCTCGATAGCAGTGTGAGCTTGGGCGTGCCCGCAGCGTCGACCGTATAGATACCCGCGACCTCACCGGCCTTGAGCGCACGGTTCGCATCGGCTGCGTCGTCGAGCTCGTGGATCTCGAGCAGCTGGTCGTCGCCTTCCTTGGCAAGCGACGTCGCCACATCCTTAAAGGTCGAAGCGTCCCAGACCTTGTCCGCCACGACGGCAACCGGCACCGGGTCGACCGTGCCGTCGGAGCTCAGGTTCGCAAACATAAACATGAACATCGTGGAAAGCGCGATGGGAAAGAGGGCGCCCCAGACCCACGTGCTCGGCCGGCGCAGCAGCGTTTTGACCGTGATGATAATGGTGTTGAACATGGCTGCCCCCTAGTCGCGCAGCTCGCGGCCGATGATCTCGAGGAACACGTCGTTGAGGGTCGGCGGCTCGCTCCACACGCGGCCGAGCGCCACGTCGGCTGCGCGCAGCGTATCGAGGATGTCGACCAGATTGTGCGGGCTCGCTTCGCAGGTGCAGACGAGCTCGCCGCCCGACAGCCCAACCGAAAGCACATGCTCGAGGGCGCGCAGGCGCTCGACTGTGGCGGCCCCGACGGCGCCGACCTCGACAGTCACGCGCTCGCCCATCTGAATCATGCGCTTGAGCTCGTCGTTGGTGCCCTGCGCCAGCACGCGCCCGCCGTCCATGATCATAATGCGGCTGCAGATTTGCTCGACTTCCTCCATGTAATGGCTGGTATACACCACCGTGGCGCCCTCGTCGCGCAGGCGGCAGATGCCCTCCAGGATGGCATTGCGGCTCTGCGGGTCGACCGCCACCGTGGGCTCGTCAAAGAAGATGAGCTCGGGCTTGTGCGCGATGCCGCAGGCAATGTTGAGCCGGCGCGCCAGGCCGCCCGAGAGCTTACCGGGGCGGAACTTAGCAAAGTCGCCCAGGCCGACAAAGTCGATCGCCTCGTCGACCAGCGCGCGACGGCGCTTGCGGTCGCTGACGTAGAGGCTGCAAAAATAGTCGATGTTCTCACGCACCGTGAGCTCGTCGAACACCGCAACTTGCTGTGGGACCACGCCGATGCGGCGCTTGAGGTCGTAGCGCGTGGGCGTCATGGGTTCACCGAACAGCTCGATGGTGCCTTTGTCGTAGGCGAGCAGCTGCAGAATGCAGTTGATGGACGTGGTCTTGCCCGAGCCGTTGGGGCCCAGCAGGCCAAAGATCTCGCCGGGGGCGATGCTCAGGCTAAAGTGGTCGAGCGCGATAAGGTCGTCGTAGCGCTTGACGAGGTTTTCGACGTGGACGATGTCTGTCATGAGGCGGCCCTTCTGTTGATTGCGGCCCGGTACGATTGCATCATCGCAGGAGCGAGCGGCGCGCACCAGTGAGCTTTGTCACGAGTGCGGAGCTTGGCCGTGCGGCCTGCCGACGTCCCCGCTTTGCCGCGTGGGAGGAATGTCACGGTTGCGCAGGCGGTCCCTCCACCACGCGCGGCTTCGCGTACAATACCCGTATGAACAGGCTTTTCGACAAATCGATCGTGCTGGCGTGCTGTATTGCGGCCGCCATGGGTCTTGCTGTGGACGCTCGCCTGGTCGCGGCGTTTTGCCTTGGAGTTATCGCCACCTCGCTGGCCGAGGTCGCACAGGGAAACCGCGCCCGCCGTGCGAGCGAGGCCGCGAGTTACGTTTACATCATCGCGGCTGTCTTCGTGCCGCCGTTTGTGCCGTTTGCGCCCCTCGCCCTCTATGACATCGCGCGGCGCGGGCGCCGTGAACGCATCTGGCCCGCGCTGGCGATTGGCGCCGTGTTTGTCTTTGCGCTCGTCGCGGACCTTCGTGCCGATGCGCTCACCGCCCGAACGCTCCTGCTGACCGCCATCCTTTCGGTTGCCGCCGCCTTGCTATCGCTACGTACCGCCCAGCTGGAGCGCGAGCAACAGCGCATGCGCCGTACCCGCGACGAGCTGCAAGAACGAGCCCTCGCGCTCGAAGCGCGCAACCGCGACCTTGCCGACCGCCAGGACTACGAAGTCGAGCTCGCAACACTCGCCGAACGCGCCCGCATCGCGCGCGAGATCCACGATAACGTCGGGCACCAGCTCACGCGCGCCTCACTGCAGGCCGAAGCCCTACGCGTGGTCCACGCCGACGAGCCCAGGGTTGCCGCTGATTTCGCCGACGTCAAACGCACGGTTGACGAGGCGCTCCAGCTTGTGCGCACCAGCGTCCACGCGCTCAACGACAATGCGACTAACCTCTCCGTGCAGCTCGAACGCATTGTTGAAGGCGCGCGCTCGGACGGCGGACCGCAGATTGAGCTTGAAGTTATGACCGAACATGCGCCCGCAAACGTCGCCAACTGCTTTGCGGCGGTCCTGCGCGAAGCGCTCTCCAACACCATGTGCCACGCTTGCGCCCAGACCGTCACTGTACGATGCATGGAGCATCCGTCGTTTTACCAGCTCATCGTTACCGACGATGGCGCGGACGCGACCCCGGCGAGCAGCAGCAACGTCGTAGAAGGCATGGGGCTCGCCTCCATGCGCGAGCGCATCGAGGCGCTTGGCGGCACCTTCACCGCCGGTCCGCGTGACGGCGCCGGCGGCTGGCGCGTGTTTGCCACCATTCCCAAACAGCAAGGAGATGAGGACCGATGAGGCTCATCGTTGTCGACGACGACCGCTTAGTGGTCGATTCGCTCAAGATTATCCTGGGCGCCCAGCCGCAGATCGAAGTGGTGGGCACCGGTGCCAACGGCAACGATGCGGTGGCGCTTTACGCCGAGCACGCACCCGATATCGCGCTGCTCGACATCCAGATGCCGGGGCGCGACGGCCTATCGGCGGCGCGCGAGATCCTCGAGCGCGACCCTGCGGCGCGCGTAGTGTTTCTGACGACATTCTCAGATGACGAGTACATTGTGTCGGCGCTCAAGCTAGGCGCCCGTGGCTATCTGATCAAGACCGATGTCGCCGCCATTCCGCCGGTGTTGGCACAGGTCATAGACGGCAAACGCGTGCTCGAGGGCAAGGCGATCGAAGATGTTGACTTTGACGGGATGGGCAACAAGGCAGACACGTCCCGCCGGCCCGCGGCCTTTGTCAGCCTAACCGACCGCGAGTTCGAAGTCGCCGAGCTCATCGCCCGCGGCCTCGACAACAAGGAGATCGCCGCCACCGCCTACATGGGCGAAGGCACCGTGCGCAACCACATCAGCTCAATCCTAGCCAAAATGGGGCTACGCAACCGCACCCAAATCGCCATCGCCTATCTGCGAGGCTAGCCGCTGGCTGCCGCCAATTTGATGCCATTTCAAAACTATGCCGGTTTACTACGATGAACCGCATATCTCCGACCACGGCAAATTGCGCACTTACAAAACCGCAGGTAGAACGCTTGCAATATTTAGAAACTGTCTCTTATACACATCTGACGCTGCCGACGACTCCTTACGTGTAGAT
>URSP01000116.1:0-4986 GCA_900550515.1 uncultured Collinsella sp.
TACGATGTTTTGGTGCCGCCGCGCCCGTAGCTTGCGTGCGATGGCTGGCGCTCCGTCAGTGCCGTGCCGATGTGGGGCCTATTTCCAAGGGTGCGACGTCAGGTGCCAGCCGCCGCAGTATTCGCATTTGTAGCAGGCTAAGCCGTGCCGCCCGCGGTTTTCGCAGTCGGCCATAACGGCCTCGGCCTCGGCGCGCGTGTCGTAACGGTTTTTGCGTTCGCACGACTTGTAGCGCCAGGCTTCATCGCGCTCGGCGTTCAGAGCGTCGCGGCGCTCGTCTTCGCGCGCAAACAGGTCGCTCATATCGCCGCCCGTGGCAGCGCCCAAAAACTCGCTTTTGGCCTTTGACCAGGCGGCTCGCTTTTTGCTTCCCATCTGCTTCGCGCCCCTCTTCAAACGCTGGTATCATTGCTCAATCAAAGTGATACCAATAAACGTGAGGCCGCCGCGTGATGATCAGAAAAACCCTCGATACCGACATTCCCGCTGTCATGGCTATCTACGACGCTGCCCGCGCCTTTATGCGCGCGCATGGCAACGCCACGCAATGGCCCGAGGGCACGCCTTCTGCCGAGCAACTGGCTGCCGATATCGCCGCCGGTGGCAGCTATGTGTGCGAAGTCGACGGTCGCGTGGTAGCGACGTTTGCCTTTTTACCGGGCCCGGACGAGTGCTATGACGTAATTGAGGACGGGCAATGGCGCAGTGACACTCCGTATGCTGTGCTGCACCGTGTGGCGTCCGACGGCACCGCGCACGGTATCGCGGCTGCGATGTTTGCCTTTGCCAAGGAACGTATCGACCATCTGCGTATCGACACGCACCAAGACAACCTGCCTATGCAGGGCGCCATCGCCAAGGCCGGGTTTAAGCGCGCCGGTATCGTATATGTGTCGGACGGTACGCCGCGCGTCGCGTTTGATTGGCTGCGCGAGGCATAAAGGCCGAGTCGCATACCAGCGTTTCACCGAAATGAAAATGGCCCCGAGTGGGGCCATTTTTGGTAAAACGCGTTGTTGTGGGGCTCGCGTTGTTATCGCCCCAGATGAGCCCGGGCAGACAAAAAGGGGAGGTGCCGGCTTTCGCAAGGCGCGAACCTACGAAAATCGCCGCGCGGCAACGCAGGGCGATGAGCTCGGTCGGGGGATAGGGCCCGCTTCGCCCGCCGGCCCGTAAATTGTATCATCCAGTGTGGAATGAGGACGCCCGTTGCCGCGTGCGATGGGCTTGCAATAAGAGGAGAGCCATGTCGAAGCAAGCGGTCGTTGGAATCTTGGCGCATGTCGATGCCGGCAAGACCACGTTGGCCGAGGCCATGCTGTTCAACGCGGGTCGCATTCGCAAGCGCGGCCGCGTGGACGATGGTGATTCGCATCTGGACACTAATGCAATCGAGCGCGAGCGTGGCATCACGATTTTCTCGTCGCAGGCTGCGCTCGACCATGGTGATGCCCATGTCATGCTCGTGGATGCGCCGGGGCATGTCGATTTTTCTGCCGAGGCGGAGCGCACATTGCGCGCGCTGGACTACGCGATTTTAGTCGTGGGTGCCAACGATGGCGTGCAGGGGCATACCGAAACTCTGTGGCGCCTGCTTGCACGCTATGACATCCCGACGTTCATCTTCATCAACAAGATCGATTTGGAGAATCCCGGCCGCGATGTTTTGCTGGCACAACTTGGGCAACGTCTTTCCGAGGGCTGCCTGGATGCCAACGAACTGCTGGCGGGCGGCGCCGTTCAGGAGGACGCTGCTGCGTTAGACGAGGAAGCGCTCGAGGAGTTTCTTGGGGCGGGTGAGCTTTCTGTCGCAACGCTGTCGCGCATGGTTGCCGAGCGCAAGCTCTTTCCCTGCTTTGCCGGCTCGGCGCTCAAGGACCAAGGCGTGGACGAGCTGCTGGATGGCATATGCGCGCTGATGCGTGAACAGGCGTGGCTCCCGGAGTTTGCCGCGCGCGTCTATCGTGTCAGCCGCGGGGATCGCGGCGAGCGCTTGGCTTGGGTTAAAGTGACCGGCGGTACGCTGCATGCCAAGCAGGTGATTGGCGGACGTTCCGGTGCCGAGACATGGGAGCAGAAGGTCGATCAGGTACGCATCTATAACGGCGAGAAGTATGAGCTTGCCCAAGAAGTTGCTGCTGGCGGTATTTGTGCCGTGACGGGTCTTGCGCACGTTCGCCCGGGGGACGCCCTGGGCGCGGAGCCCGCGGGCGATGCGCCCGTCATTGCGTCAGTTCTCACCTATACGGTGCTTCCGGGCGAAAACGATGTCCATGCGGTGTTCAAAGCACTGACTGAGTTGGCGGACGAAGATCCCATGCTCGGCGTAAGCTGGAATACGCATCTCGAGCAGATTCACCTGCAGCTGATGGGCGCCGTGCAACTCGAGGTCGTGCAGCGGGTGTTGGCAGATCGTTTTGGCCTTTCGATTGCGTTTGAGCCCGGCGGCATTCTCTATAAGGAGACTATTTCGCAGCCGGTCGAGGGCGCGGGCCACTTTGAGCCACTGCGCCACTATGCCGAGGTGCATCTGCGCTTGGAGCCGTTGCCAGCGGGTTCGGGCGTGCAATTTGGCACCGTGACCTCGACCGACGAGCTCGATCTTAACTGGCAGCGTTTGGCGCTCACCAACGCCATGGAGCGCGATCATCTGGGCGTGCTGACCGGCTCGCCCATCACCGATGTGCGCATTACGCTCACGGGCGGCCGCGCGCATGCCAAGCACACCGAGGGCGGCGACTTTCGCCAGGCCACGTACCGCGCGATTCGCCAGGGGCTCATGCAGGCGCGTGAGGCCGGCGCGGCAGTGCTGTTGGAGCCGTGGTATCGCTTTGAGCTCGAGGTGCCGGGGGAGTGCGTGGGCCGGGCGCTCTCGGATGCCACGCGCATGGGTGCCGAGTACGAGTCGCCGACGATGGCGGGAGACCGGGCGAAGCTTGTGGGTCGCGTGCCGGCTTCCGAGGTGCAGGATTACGCGCTGGAGGTGGCTGCCTACACGAGCGGTCGCGGGCATCTGTACCTGGAGTTCGCCGGCTATGCGGCTTGCCATGATGTCGAGCACGTAATCGAGACGGCCGCCTATGAGCCCGAGGCCGATCTGCCCAACACGCCCGACTCGGTCTTTTGCTCTCACGGCGCCGGCTACACGGTCAAATGGTACGACGTACCCGCCGCAGCTCACGTAAAGGTCGATCCCGCCACCTTCCGCTCCTATCGCCCCGCCGACCCCACCTTCTTCTGCCATTAGGGGACGGGGTAGAAATGGTAGATTTTTGAACCCTCTGATCCTTGACTAATTGATTTTGGCGCCGACGCTGCAAGAGGGACAGTCCCTTTGTCACCTGCTGATGGTATAACTCGGTATAAGTTGGTATAACTGTTACCAGGGTTTACCGATTAGAGGAGGCCGACATGAATCCAAATCCCTTTAAGCCAACGGCAGGCAAGCGGCCTCCGATGCTCATCGGTCGAGAGTCGGTCATCGAAGATTTTGAGGAAGGACTCGACAACGGCGCCGGAGCGCCGGGTAGGCTCATGCTCATTACGGGAAACCGCGGCTGCGGCAAAACGGTTCTCCTGCGGGAGCTGCAACGTCTAGCCAGCGAGCGCGGATGGGCGGTTATCTCCGATTCCGCTTCGCTTGGCTTATGCGACCGCTTAGCCGACGCGCTTCGCTCGAATAAACCCGTTGTGACGTCAATGGAGTTCGGGCCGTCGTTTGGCCGGATGTCGGTCGAGGCGGCGCGAGCAAAGGGCGAGACGTTACGAGGGCTGGTCAACGAGCGCCTCAAGAAGCTCGGTCCAGGCAAGGGCATACTGTTTGCGATTGACGAGGCGCAATCTGCGTCTATCGAGGAACTGGCGGCTCTTGCCGTTCTCTATCAGCAGGTGCTCGGAGACCAGGATGCCACGGGCTTGTCCGATAGCGACCAGCGCGGTCTTGCACTGGTCTTCGCCGGCTTACCCAGTATGGTTGACGATCTGCTCGAAGAGCCGAGCGTGACGTTTTTGCGGCGTGCCCAGCAGCGTACGTTGGGGGCGATCTCTTTGCCCAAGGTACGCGATTCGTATATCCAGACGGTCAAAGACGCTGGTCTTTACGTTGACGCGGAGACGGCGGACCTTGCGGCACACAAGAGCATGGGGCATCCCTATATGGTTCAGCTGGTGGGCTATTACATGTGGCGCTCTGCTGTCCGACGCAACTCGCAGGTCATTGAAAGGTGCGATGTCGAGGATGGCCATGCGGATGCCGTCTCCGAGTTCTACGAAGCGGTTGACGCGCCTCTGTATTACGGGCTGCGCAGTCCACAGTGCCTTTTTATCGAGGCTATGGCGGTTGACGAGAACAAACCGACGCGCATGGCGGATATCATTGAGCGTTGTGATCGTACCCAGAGCTGGGCGAGCAAATATCGCGCAAGCCTGATTCGCGAGCGCGTCATCGAGGCTGCCGGATACGGCCTCGTCCGGTTTACCGTGCCCATGCTGGGCGCGTACATTCGAGATCGCATTTTATGGCATGAGTAGGGTGATAAAGGTGACGGAACAGAAGATGAGCCCGCAGGCTATCGAGGTGCGTGGCGCGCGCGTTCATAACCTTAAAGACATCGATATCGATATTCCGCTGGGAAAGCTTGTGGGCATTGCCGGCGTGTCGGGTTCGGGCAAGAGTTCGCTGGCGCTGGGGGTTCTTTATGCCGAGGGCTCGCGCCGCTACTTGGAGGCGCTCAGCACCTATACCCGCCGTCGCCTGACGCAGGCCGAGCACGCTCAGGTGGATGAGGTGCTGCACGTGCCGGCGGCACTCGCATTGCATCAGCGCCCCAGCGTGCCGGGCGTGCGGTCCACTTTTGGCACCATGACCGAGCTCAACAATAGCCTGCGCCTGCTCTTTAGCCGTTGCGCCCATCACGTGTGCCCGCATTGCGGGGCGCGTGTGGAGCCGAGCCTTAACGTGGCTGCGGGCCTGTCGCTCACGTGCCC
>URSP01000117.1:0-4959 GCA_900550515.1 uncultured Collinsella sp.
GCTGGCAAGGACTGTCCCCAGCTGCCGGCAGGAAAGGAACGTCCCTAGCTGCCAGGTGGCGAGGCACTCATTTAAGTCCGTCCCCAATGAGTGGTTTCAGTCATTTAAGTCTGTCCCCAATGACTAGGTTCCGTACTTGACTTTAACTCTGCTTTAACTGGTACCATCCTCTATGTCTGTAACGCCAAATAGACCGAGGGGATATATCTATGACCGTAACTGCACCCGCAGCACCCGCTAAGGTGTACTTCACCAACCTGCGCACGCATGCTCGCGAGAGCCAGCTCGACAAGCTCAAGCGCCTCATCCGTCACGCCGGTATCGAGCAGATCGACTTTGAGAACAAGTTCGTCGCCATCAAGATTCACTTTGGCGAGCTGGGCAACCTGAGCTTTTTGCGCCCCAACTACGCCCGCGCCGTCGCGGATGTCGTGAAGGAGCTTGGCGGTAAGCCCTTCCTCACCGACTGCAATACGCTCTATGTCGGTAGCCGCAAAAACGCGCTCGAGCACATCGACACCGCCTACCAGAACGGCTTTACCCCGTATGCCACGGGTTGCCAGATCATCATCGCCGACGGCCTCAAGGGCACCGACGAGGCGCTCGTCCCGGTCGAGGGCGGCGAGTACGTGCACGAGGCCAAGATCGGTCAGGCGCTCATGGACGCCGATATCGTGATCAGCCTCACCCACTTTAAGGGCCATGAGCAGGCCGGCTTTGGCGGCGCCATGAAGAACCTGGGTATGGGAGGCGGCAGCCGTGCCGGCAAGATGGAGCAGCATGCCGCCGGCAAGCCGAACGTCGCGACCGAGCACTGCGTTGGCTGCCGTGCCTGCGAAAAGATCTGCGCGCACAACGCCATCTCGTTCGACGGCACCCGCGAGCGCGAGCTTGCCAGCGGCGCTACTCGCACGGTGCACGTGGCTGCCATCGACCACGATCGCTGCGTGGGCTGCGGACGCTGCATTGCGGCATGCAACCAGGACTGCATCAAGCCCGGCTATGAGGCCGCGGCAGACGTGCTCAACTGCAAGATCGCCGAGTACACCAAGGCCGTTGTCGACGGCCGCCCGAGCTTCCACATCTCGCTCGCCATGGATATCAGCCCCAACTGCGATTGCCATCCCGAAAACGACACGCCTATCGTCAACGATATCGGCATGTTCGCGAGCTTCGACCCGGTCGCCATCGACCAGGCCTGCGCCGATGCCGTCATGGCATCCGAGCCGCTGCCCAACACCGAGCTCACCGATAGCGCGGCCAAGATGGAGCACAACCACGAGCATCTGGAGGGCGAGCAGGCCAAGGATCCCTTCTGCATCACGCATCCCGACACCGACTGGCGCGCGTGCATCGCGCACGCCGAAAAGATCGGCCTGGGCACGAGCGAGTACGAGCTCATCGAGGTCAAGTAGCGTCTAACTATTGGACAAAATAAGCGCCTTTGTAGCGTAAGTTGAGCAAAAGCCGCCCACGAGCACAACGCTCGCGGGCGGCTTTTCGGAAGTGCGGTGAAAAAACGAATACCGCCGACCGCAAACCGATTTTTGGCAACAAAACCCCAGACGTTGCTTTTTGCCTAAAAATACTCGTCGAGGAAGTCGTCGACCGTGTTCCAGTAGAGTTCGGGGTCGACCTGCGCGCTCTTGGCGTGGGTGGCGCCATGGACGGTGAGCTTTTGCTTGACCTTGCTGGCGCACGCGTCGTAGTTTTGGTCGAGCATGTCGTACGGCACAAAGGTGTCCTGGTCGCCGTGGATAAACAGCATGGGAACCGTCGCATGTTTGAGTTGCTCCACACTGCTCGCCTTATGAAAGTCGTAGCCTGCGCGCACGTTGCACACTAAGTTTGCTACATCGAGCAAGGGAAAGCTGGGCAGGCCGAACACGTCCTTGAGCTGCAGAGAAAACTCGTCCCAAACACTCGTATAACCGCAGTCCTCGATAATGCATTTCACGTTTGCGGGCAGAGATTCCCCCGCGACGTTCATGGCGGTCGCCGCGCCCATGGATTCGCCAAAGACCAGGATGCGCGCCTTGGGGTCAGCCTGAACGATTCGCTCGATCCATGCGACGATGTCGAGGCGCTCGGGCCAGCCCATGCCGATATAGTCGCCGCCGGAGCGCTCGTGGGCGCGGGCGGCGGGTGCGAGTACGTTCATGCCGCGGTCGTGGAATCGCTTGACGTATCGGGCCATACCGATGGGCTCGTTGGTATATCCATGCAGGCAGACGGCGTAGTCGTGCGTGCTCTCCGACGCAGCAAAATACCAGGCGGCAAGCTCGGTCCCGTCGTCCGCGGTGAGGTTGCTGCTCTTGCGGTTCTCTTTAAACCATGCCCGCGCCTCGGTATCCTCGGCATCCGGCTGCTCACCTTCTTTGTCGTTCTTGCTATCCTGCATCATCTTCATGGTGTATGGCGCGCGGGGATTCAGCGCGAAGTCAAACAGAAAGTTGCCGGCAAATCCGAGCAGCGCAACGACAACCACCAGTGCAACGATGCCGGCTATCTTGAGCTTTCGATGGGAACGTGCGTTTTGAGACATAAGAAGCTTTCCTATAAGATGTTAATACATCAACATTTAATGCAAGCGCATTATGGACGTTCGCCGTTGATGCGTCAACAGACAAAGAATGGGTAAACAAAGGGTCACGTATGGTGCAAATTTCGCACGTACCTAGACGCTTTGATATAGTGTTGAGAACTCTTTACGTTGGAGGATGTAACCGGCATGTCCGATTCGAGCGACAGTTCTAAGCCGCGACCCAAGACCGCGGCCGTTCCACACTACACGGTGGGTGAGGAGATCATGAACTCCGTCACCCATGGTGTCGGCTGCCTGTTGGGTATCGCGGGCCTGGTGCTCCTGATCGTATTCGCCGCCCTGCGCGGCGGAGGCCCGGCCCACATGGCCGCGGCAATTGTCTATGGCGTCAGCATTATCCTCGAATACCTAGCCTCCACGCTCTACCACGCGATTCAGCCCGCGCGCGCCAAGCGCGTGTTTCGCATCATCGACCACAGCTGCATCTACCTGCTCATTGCGGGCAGCTATACGCCGTTTTGCCTCATCACGCTCGCAAACGACGGCGGCGCTGTGCTGTTCTTTGCCGTATGGGCCATCGCCATTATCGGCATCGCCCTCGAGTGCTTTATGCGCGAGCGCCAGCCGCATTGGGTAAGCGGCCTGGTCTATCTGCTGATGGGCTGGCTCGTTGTCTTTAAGCTGCCCGAGCTCGTGGCGCTGCTCAACCCCGTGGCACTCGCCCTGCTCGCCGTCGGCGGCGTGTGCTACACCGCGGGCGTGCCGTTCTATATCGCCAAAAACGTGCGCTATCTTCACAGCGTGTTTCACCTGTGGGTACTCGCCGGCAGCATCTTCCAGTTCATGGCGGTGATCCTCTTCGTAATCTAGCGACCACGCCAGCGCCCGTGCCCCCGCTCGGTCGCCAGTGCAATTGCCGTATCAGCCGTCAACGTTTTAATCCGACATCCCGAATCTTGGAGGTTCGAGAAACTCCCGATGGACATAACCATCTCCCTTATTACCACGCTTGTCCTGACGCTTATCAACGGCTACTTCTCCATGTCCGAGATGGCTCTCACCACGGCTAAGCGCGCCGTGTTGGAGCACGATGCCGAGGAGGGCGATAAGCGCGCCGAGCGCGCCGTCCATCTCGCCGCCGACTCCGATCAGCTGTTGGCCACCATCCAGGTCGCCATCACGCTCGTGGGCTTCGCCTCGTCCGCCGTCGCCTCGACGAGTCTGTCCGACCCGCTCGCCACGTGGCTCATGAGCTTTGGCATCGCGCCGCTTTCCGCCATCGCGCGCGGCCTGGCGCCGGTCATCATCACCGTCGCGGTCGCCTTCGTGTCCATTGTGATCGGCGAGCTTGTGCCCAAGCGCATCGGCCTGTCCAACGCCGAAGGCGTGTCCAAGCAGGTTGTGGGGACGTTGTCGTTTTTCCAAAAGATCGCCCGTCCGCTCGTGTGGCTGACCGGTGCTTGCTCCGATGGCCTGGCCCGCATCCTGCGCATCAAGAGTGCCGACGACCGCCAGAACGTCTCGGAAGAAGAGATCAAGTACATGGTCTCGGAGCAGGACGACCTGCTCGACGAGGAAAAGCGCATGATCCACGAGATCTTCGACCTGGGCGACACTGTTGCCCGCGAGGTCATGGTCCCGCGCGTGGACACCACCATGTGCGAGGACGACGAGACGGTCGCCGACGTGCTGTCCACCATGCGCCAGACCGGCTTTAGCCGCATCCCCGTCTATCACGAGGATCCCGACAACGTCGCCGGCATTGCGCACATCAAGGACCTGATTCAGCCTGCGCTCGACGGTAAGGGCGACCAGCCCATCGCCGGCTTTTTGCGCGACGCCACCTTTGTGCCCGACACCAAGGACATCCTGCCGCTGCTGTCCGAGATGCAGACCTCGCACGACCAGATTGTGGTCGTCGTGGACGAGTACGGCGGCACGGCCGGCATCATCACCATCGAGGACATCGTCGAGGAGATCGTCGGCGAAATCGAGGACGAGTTCGACCCCGACAACAAGTACCTCACGCGCCTTTCGCGCCGCGAGTGGCTCGTCGATGGGCGTTTTTCGTGCGATGACGCGATTGAGCTTGGTTGGCCGCTCGAGGAAAGCGATGATTATGAGACCATCGCCGGCTGGATTTTGGAGCTTTGCGACTCGGTGCCCGACATCGGAGAGGTGTTTGAGGTCGCAGGGTACAAGTTCAAGGTACAGTCGATGCGTGGCCAGCGCATCTCGCTCATTCGCGTGATCGCTCCGGCCGAAACCGATAAGAAGGATTCCGAGTCTTCGGCAGAGAAGCCGGCGGCGTCGGGTGCGGGCTCTGTGGATCCGCACGATGGCGACGAGTAGGGCAAGGACGAGTAGGGGAGAGTTATGGCAGGCCTGTTCAACATCCTTAAGGTCACCGTCAG
>URSP01000118.1:0-4872 GCA_900550515.1 uncultured Collinsella sp.
TCTCGTGGGCTCGGAGATGTGTATAAGAGACAGAAAAGGCGCTTGCGCCGATTGGCCCCAACGATTTTGGGCAGCTCTTCAATCTGCGGCTTCTTTTCATGAGGCAGATAGGGGCAAGCATCGAGGACAGGAACAAGTTGTATTTGGCCGAGGTCGAAAGCACCCTCAGCAATGCCTCCCTTTCCGAGCAACAGCGCGTCGTCGCTATGGCGAGCTTGGGAAGAATCGCGTGGGCCGACGGGCTCGACCCCGCCCCCGTGCTCAATTTCTTCGAAGGATGCGATCGGTTTTTGTGCGTGAGCGACCCCGATGCACGTTACTATGCCCATATGAACCTGAGGGCGATGCTTTCGGGCTTGGCGGTGGATGACCGCTCCCTAAATACTTTGGCTGAGAGCGTAATGCGGTATTTCAAGGATGGGGACGCGGAGCATGATTTGGATGTGATGGAGGATGGCCTTCCTCCCGAGGCGATTCTGCGGCGCTCCCAAGTGCTGCGAGAACGCGCTGCCCTAGCCTTAATGGTGGGAGAGAACGTTGAGCGCGCCGTGTCGTACACTGATGAGGCTATAGGCCTCCTTGAGGGAAGCTTGCAGGTTATGGCGGCGCTCGAGTGTCGATGGCAGCTTGCCCGGCTGACACTGTACGACAAACCCGAGGTGGCAAAAATGCAGCTCTCGATTGCCGAAGAGCGCCTCGCTACGCTCAACAAGCAACCGTCCCTCGGATATCCCTATCTCGAGATGAGCCTGTGCTACGCCTTGCTTGGTATGCGTGCCGAGTGCAGAGGCGCGTATGAAAGGGCCGCCGGCTTCGAGACTCCGATGAGCCATTACGCGCCCGGCATTCGGATTAACATTACCGCCGCCGCCTTCTGTGCCAGGTTCTACATGCTTACGGAAATGCTTGGAAATCCCGAAGAGGTTTGCCCCTTGCTTAAAACTCGAGAGGGCAGGGCGTGGCTGTCTCGCTATCCGAAGGTTTCTTCCCTGTCGAAAACGCTTCTTTGCGGGAAGTTTCTTGGGTATGGGGATGTCGTGCCCGCCATGACGAGGCTATTCTTGGACGAGGCAGGGAAGCTATATGCCGAAACGTGGCTCGTCGTCCAAGAGATCGGGCTCGCGTTCGATCTTGATTCCAGAAAGCCCGGCGAAGAGTATGGGCTGGTTGTCGAGATCCAAAGGCACCCGCTGGTTGCCGATGACGATGCCCTTGCGAGGGTCGCTGTGCAGCACGGGTATACTGTGCTTGGTGCGAGGTTGGACCTGTGCAACGAAGACCTCCTCGGGGTCGATGACGCAGCCGCCGTATTCGATGTGCTGGATGCCTTGGGCATATTGGCCGAAGGACGCGTGCCCACATTGGAAGACATCATGAAGAGTTACCTCGAAAGCTGTGTCGACGTTCCTGCCGGCGGTTGGGGTACCTTTGCCGAGAGGTAGCTTCGTCCTGCCACGCTTCACAAAACGTTTCACAAACTTCTCGTTGCTGGCCAAGTTCTCAACACGTAGCGCTGCAATGGCCCTGCCTGATTTATCCTTCTAGCCCCCTGGGACTGCGGTGGAAATCCTGGGCCAAAAGAGAACCGGTAGGATCATTCGGATGTACAGCGCAGGGCAAAGGGCGAAGACCATCGAAACGTTCGCCGGGTTGGGTGTCAGCACGGCTGACACCATAGCAGAGCTCAGCTACCCCAGCCGCGTCACGCTCCACAACTTCGCAGTGCTGAGACAAGCCCTTCTGGGAAATCGGCACATTCTAACCATGGTGGTTAGAATGGTTAGAAATGAATCGAATCGAGGGGAGTGGTCGCGGCTCCCTTTTGCTATGCCTGCCTGGACGGAAGGCGTAGTGGGCAATTACCTCAGAGACACATCGTTACGCCAATTCGTATCGCAAGGTGCGACCTCCGCCGTGCCTTGCGATTTGCCCCTTATCCACCATCTCTTTCAATATGCGGCCGGCCGTGGACTGGCCGATCCCGAGCAACGTCTGCGCTTCCCTTCGGGTGATTGAGGGGTGCTCTGCCAAGAACTGCAGGATCTCGTCCTCTCGGGAATGGGAAGCAGCGGGTGCCTCCTTGCTGTTTGCCGCAGGCGTTTCCGCTGCCGTTGCTGCGAAGTTCATGTTGGGCAGGACGATTTTAAATGCGTTGTTCGTGGCCATGATTTGCGGCTGAGAGGCCGCACCCGCGTAGGCCCCCATGATCTTCCTCATCCCCGTGCCGTATGCCTCGATGAGCTGCAGGCGGTAGAAGACGTTGGCGAGATGCGGGTTCCGGCAGGCAGAGACGCCCATCATCAAATCCTCCAGCTCCAAGCCGGGCAGAAGGCCGCCGACTGACACGAACTCGATCCTGTCGTCGTAGACGCTGATCAGCGTGCTGGCGTGGAAGGAGTAGTCCCTGTGCACGAGCGAGTTCAGCAAGGCCTCGCGCACGGCGACCTCCGGGTAGTCCCGGGTGTCGACGCGCAGCAGCTTTTGGAAAGTGGCATGGGTCTGATTGTGGAAGTCGATGTAGTCGTAGACCTCGTCGAGCTGCTGCATGAGGGACCCGGAGAACTCCCGGCGATCCTTGAACACACTCTGGTCCGTCCCCTCGAAAACGGCCGCTTTTACGGTATGCGGGCACTGGTCGGACAGGAGCAGGCCGAGGTTTGTGTAGAGACCGTCCGATGAGGCTATCTTCAGGGTCTGCATCTGCGGCGCGCCGAAGGGGATCTTTCGTGTCTCGAATTCCCCTTTCGTCGACTCGAAGGTGAGCGCTTGGTCGAGGGAGCGCATGTCCTCGAAGCTGTCGCCGTCGGTCTCCTTGATCATCTGCCGGATGGCAGCATCGGTCGCCGGGACGGAGGAGTAACCCTGCCGCACGTAGACACCCTCGGGGCGCAGGCCCTTCTTCGCTAGGTAGTAGGGGCGGTTCGTGCCGCGCTGGACCTTGACGGCCACGACCGCCTTCCCGTCGCAGTCGAGCGTTTTATAGCTGACGAACATGGTGACGTCCGGCTTCACGGCGTCTCGCACCATGTTGGAGACCTGCAGGGCGCACGCATCCGCGTCCTCGACGCCCGGCACGGCGCCGTCGTCGGCGACGCCAACGTAGACCGTGCCGCCGCCGCAATTCGCAAAGGCGACGATCTCCTTCTTGATGCCGTCCTGCGCAACGGCCTTCAGCTCGACTGTCTCTGTTTCCTGGAATTTCATGCTGTCCGCCTTCCGATTCTATTCTACCCATATTCTAACCATTTTGCTAACCATGATGGTTAGCAAAATGGTTAGAAATGACGACTTCACCGTGTCGCTCGTTGGGATTGTGCCAAGGACGTTCGCCATGCCGGACGAAAGCGCGTCCAGTTCTCTAGTCGAACGAGACGAGCTCAAGGAGAACCTGCTTCTTGCAAAGTAGATTTTGAGCGTTGCGCCCTGTTGCATGGCGTTATAAGGCACCTGGATCGCTGCCAGAATGCCCATATTTCGAAAGTGCGGGGAAAAATAAGCAACCCCCGACCACAACCCGATTTTTGCGAACAAAACTGCAGGTCGCTGAAGCGTAAAACCAGGGTCTGGTCGCCAGATCTCGGTTTTCCCCGCACTTCCGGAATCGCAAAACGGAAGTCCGCGGCAAACTCCCAAACCCCCGAGCACACCGCCCTTTTCAAGCAAAGAAATCGCAAGTAGAGGCTTTGCCGACTTCTCTCGTGCATGGCATGCTCTGATTTTGCCGCATACTACCGGATACAGCCCCTCTCTAGGGCCTGTGGAACGGGCGCATGGCAATTGCCTTCCATTCAATCGGTAAGTAAAATTGAGACATGATTACGCTTGTCGACATATCCGCTGCTGTTTCTCGTGTGCTGTCTCGTTACGACGTCCGCGAGGCATATCTATTTGGCTCCTTCGCCCGTGGCGAGCAAACGCCAGATAGCGATATCGATTTGCGTCTAGTCTGCGGTGAAACAATGACGTTCGGCACACTATACGAACTCTCCCTTGAGCTCGAAAAAGAGCTCGGGCGAGATGTTGAGATTGTCACCAACCCTCCCGAGCATATGCGTCCTGCATTCCGCAAGAGCATTGAAAAGGATGAGGTGCGTCTCTTTAAGGCGGCGTAAACGGGACGAGGAGCTTTTCCGGAGTATCCATGGAACGATATTAGGGGCTTTCGAAACTTCGTAGCACATGGATATCGAGAAGTAGTTCGATCCCTCGCCTGGAAAGTTATCGTCGATGATATTCCCGAGCCAGAGGAAGCGTTGCGTATTTTCAGGCAGCGCCAGAGCTGATACATCCAGAGGCCGGGCGGGTTTACTGACTGCATTTAACATGTTCCCTCGGCTTTGGATACTAAAACTCATAAACTTGTGAAGGGCGAGGCGCGCGTGGCGCGCGGCCACGGCCCGCCTTTCCGGTGCCATTCCGACCGCTCTACGGAACGCCCGCCACGATAGCCGCCCATCTACTACGTTTGGCCGGCATCCCCCGACCATTCCGTTTTCGTTAATAATAAAACCGCAGGTAGACGGCCTGCGGTTTTTGCGAAATCCGGGATATGGTCGGCTGGTCGGGGTTAAACGTAGTAGATGGGCCGGTTTCGTGGCGTTGCGTCTCCGGAAGCCGCGAAATTCGCCTTGGTACAAATTCCGGTACGAAGAATGTCGATTCGAGCGTCCGCAACCGTTGCGGCCGGTAACGTCGATACCCAAAAAATGCGTTATGACCCTCGGAAACCGTTCATTCCGTTAAGTTGCGTCGCCTTGCGATCACGGCCCCTGTCTAGTTAAGATTCGAAAGAGGGTGTCTTTGGATGCGCCGCTTTAATTACTAAAGATATAGCAGCTATAGCTGTCTCTTATACACATCTGACGCTGCCGA
>URSP01000119.1:0-4849 GCA_900550515.1 uncultured Collinsella sp.
CTACACGTAAGGAGTCGTCGGCAGCGTCAGATGTGTATAAGAGACAGCCATAAACGTGGTGGAGGTGTAGAGGTTACCCATTGAACGTGCTCCAAACGTGATGCAGGCCGGCGATGAACTTGTCGATATCGGCCTTGTCGTTGTAGAAGGCCACGCTGGCGCGGCAGCAGGCGAGATTCTCGACGCCCAGCCAGGTGAGCAGCGGCTGCGCGCAGTGGTGACCAGCGCGGATGCAGACGCCGTCCATGTCCATGATGCTCGCGACATCGTGCGGGTGGATGCCCTTGACGTTAAAGCTGACGACGCCGTGGTGGTTGTCCCAATAGATGGAGCCGATGATCTGGACAAAGTCGAGCTGCATGAGTTCGCCCATCAGGTAGTGGACGAGTGCCTGCTCGCGTGCCTGGATGTTCTCGTAACCCACCGTGTTGACTAGGTAATTAAGGGCGGCGCCTGTGGCGAAGATGCCGGCGGCGTCCTGCGTGCCGGCCTCGAACTTCTCGGGGACGGGCGCCCAGACGGCGTCCTGTTCGGTGACCGAGTCGATCATTTCGCCACCGGTTAACATGGGCGGCATGGCGTTGAGCAGGTCCATCTTGCCCCACAGCACGCCGATGCCCATGGGGCCCATGGCCTTGTGCGCGCTAAAGGCAAAGAAGTCGGCTCCCAGGTCGGCCACATCGACCGGCATGTGCGGCAGCGACTGTGCGCCGTCGACGACCAGATAGCCGCCGTACTTGTGCACAAGCTTGCCGAGGTTCTTGACCGGGTTCTCGACGCCCAGCACATTGGAGACCTGACCCACGGCCAGAATCTTGGTCTTGGGGCCAACCTTGGCAAGCACTTCCTCGGTGGTGAGCTGGCCGGTCTTGGTGGGGTAGAGGTAGACGAGCTTGGCGCCGGTCTCGCGGCAGACCTGCTGCCACGGAATCAGGTTGGAGTGGTGCTCCATGATGGTGATGACGACCTCGTCACCGGGCTCGAGCACCGTGGGTGCAAAGCTCTTGGCGATCAGGTTGAGCGACTCGCTCGTGTTGCGGGTGAAGACGACCTCGTTGGCCTGGGCGGCGCCGATGAGGTCGGCGATCTGCTGGCGGACCTTCGCGATGGCGTCGGTGGCCTCGACGGACAGTGAGTACAGGCCGCGCAGGGGGTTGGCGTTCATGCGCTGATAGAAGTCACGCTCGGCGTCGAGCACGCAGGCGGGGCGCTGCGCGGTGGCGGCACTATCGAGGAAGGCGATCTCGGGGTGCTGCTGGAAAAGCGGGAACTGTGCCTTGTAGGGATTGGTCTCGATGTCGACGGTAGGCCAGCCGCGCGAGGCCTCGTCACTGGCGTCGAGCTCCATAGGCTCCGGTGCGGTACAGGTATCGCATTTAACGTGCTCGGTGTCGATCATGCGAGCTCCTCTTCAAAGTTGTTGATCAGGTTGTTGCCCAAGCGGACGACGGCTGCGCGGGTGCGCTCGTCGGTGGCGGAAAGCGCGGCGTCCTCCAGCTTGGCGCGGATGAACAGGTCCTCGGCGGCGTTTTGGTCAAGGCCGCGGCAGGCGAGGTAGAACAGCTGCTCGTCGCGGACGTGACCGATGGTGGCGCCGTGGTTGCCGGCGACGTCGTCCTCGTCGCAGAGAATGACGGGAACGGTCTTGTTGTCGACGCCCTTGTTGGCCAAAAGCACCGTCTCACGCTCGGTGCCGGTTGCACCCTTGCAGCCGTGCACGAGGTCGATGGTGCCGCGGTAGACCTTCTTGGACGTGCCGGTCAGTACGCCGTTGGCGTCGATCTCGCACTCGGTCTTGCGACCGCGGTGGCGCAGCTCGTAGTTAAAGTCGCGCACCTGCTCTCGGGCGCCCAGGTAGTCAGTATCGATGGTGACCTTGGCGGTATCGCCCAGCAGGTCGCCGGCAAGGCCGGTGGCGCTGGCGCCGGCACCCAAGACGGTGTGTTGCACGTTGACGCGCGCGCCCTCGTCCAGGAACAGGCCGGTGTCGTCGAGCGCGATCCAGCTATCGTCGAGCGTCTGCGTGCAGGTCACGTTGACGGTGGCGTACTCGTGGGCGCACACGCGTAGCACGGAGCCCACGACACCCTCGCCGGTAACGGGGGAGTCAAGGGCGATCTGCAGATCGAGCGTCGACTGGGGATGGGCGACGACATCGATGGCGGCGATGGCCACGGCAGCGTCGACGCCACTCACGCGCGCGGTAACCGTGGCGTGCTTGTATGCGGGTACATCGATGACGACGCGCTTGGTGGCGTGGTCGGCCAGGTAGGTGTAGGCAGCCTCGCCCATGCCAGTCTCGAAGGCCTCGGCAGGAGAGAGCTCCTCCTCGAGCTTGATGGCGCCGGCCTGGTAGACGGAGGTGGCGGGCACGTCGAGCTCGGTCTCGGGCGTGATGCGGGCGCGGTCGGCAGCATCGCCGGGGGCGGAGGCGCGGCGCTCGGGGAAGCGCTCGGCGATGGCGTCCATGGCGGCTTCGAACGCGTCTGCCACGCCAGTAAACTGCTCGTCCAAGCCCTCGACCTCAACGGCCTCGGCGGGAGCGGCGGCAAGCTCGTCAGAGAGCTCGAGCTTGGTCTGGTTCATCTTGAGCCAACCCCAAGTGGCCGCCGGCATCGCGTTGACCTGCTCAAGGGTGGTAGCAGCGGTGTTCGTGGTCTGTTTCATTATCCGATCGCTCCTTCCATCTCGAGCTTGATCAGGTTGTTCATCTCGACGGCGTACTCCAGCGGCAGCTCCTTGGAGACCGGGTTGGCAAAGCCGTTGACGATCATGGTACGGGCCTCTTCCTCCGAGATACCGCGGCTCATCAGGTAGAACACCTTATCGTCTCCGATGCGGCCGATGGTGGCCTCGTGGCCGATGTCAACGTTCTTGGCGCGGATGTCCATGGCGGGGATGGTGTCGGAGCGGCTCTGGTCGTCGAGCATCAGCGACTGGCAGCTCACAGTTGCCTTGGAGCCCTCGGCCTTGGGCGTCGCCACAATAGAGCTGCGGAAGGTCTGAATGCCGCCGCTCTTGGAGATGCCCTTGGTCTCGACGGTTGCCGAGGTCTCAGGCGCGTTGAGCACGACCTTGCAGCCGGTGTCGAGGTTCTGCCCGGCGCCGGCAAAGGTGATGCCGGTAAAGCTCGAGCGGGCGCGGCGGCCGTTGAGCACGCTCATGGGGTAGAGGTAGCCCACGTGGCTGCCGAAGGAGCCGCTGATCCACTCGATGTCGCCGTCCTCGTCCACGCGCGCACGCTTGGTGTTGAGGTTGTACATGTTCTTGGACCAGTTCTCGATGGTCGAGTAGCGCAGGTGCGCACGCTTGCCTACAAAGAGCTCCACGGCGCCGGCGTGGAGGTTGGCTACGTTGTACTTGGGCGCGGAGCAACCCTCGATAAAGTGCAGGTCGGCGTCGTCCTCGACGATGATGAGCGTGTGCTCAAACTGGCCGGCGCCCTTGGCGTTAAGGCGGAAGTAGCTCTGCAGCGGAAAATCGAGCTTGGTGCCCTTGGGCACGTAGACAAACGAGCCGCCCGACCACACGGCGCCGTGCAGGGCCGCAAACTTGTGGTCGGTGGGCGGGATGAGCGTCATAAACTTCTCGTGGATGAGTGGCTCCCACTGCGGGTCGTGCAGGGCCTCCTCGATGCCGGAGTAGACGATGCCCATCTTGGACGCCGTATCCTGCATGTTGTGGTAGACCAGCTCGGAGTCGTACTGAGCGCCGACGCCTGCCAGGTAGCTGCGCTCGGCCTCGGGGATGCCCAGGCGCTCAAAGGTGTTCTTGATGTCGTCGGGCACCGACTCCCAGTCGTGCTTTTGGTCGGTGTTGGGCTTGACGTAAGTGACGATGTTGTCCATGTCCAGGCCCTCGATGGAGGGGCCCCACGTCGGGTCGGGAAAACGGTTGAAGATCTCGAGGGACTTTAAGCGCAGGTCGAGCATCCACTGCGGCTCGTCCTTTTTGGCGCTGATCTCGCGCACGATGTCGGGCGTGATGCCGGCGTCGAGGCGCTCGAATCCCTCCTCGCCATAGGTGAAGTCGTAGAGGCTGCGGTCGATGTCCGCGACCTCGGTGCGGTTCTTGGTCATTGCGTCGCCCCTTTACGCCTGCTGCTCGGCAGCGGCGGCCTCGGCCTGGGTGCGCTGCTCGGCGGCCTCGCGCTCGAAGGTCTCAAAGCCGTTCTTGTCGATCCAGGGGATCAGCGAAGCGTCGTCCTCGCGCACGATATGACCCTTGACCATAACGTGGACGCGGTCGACATCCAGGTGCTCCAGGATGCGTGTGTTGTGCGTGATGATGAGCATGGAGCCGTCGCAGCTCTTGCGGTAGGCGTCCATGCCGTGGCTGACGGTGGACAGGGCGTCGACGTCCAGGCCGGAGTCGGTTTCGTCCAGGATGGCGAGTTTGGGCTGCAGCAGCAGAAGCTGGAGCATTTCGACCTTCTTCTTCTCGCCGCCCGAGAAGCCTACGCCCAGCTCGCGGTTGAGGTAGGCGGTATCCATGTTGAGCTCGGCCGCGAGCTCCTTCACGCGGCGGCGGAACTCCTTACCCTTCATCTCCAGGCCGGGGCGGCCGGCGATGCTGGCGCGCAAAAAGCTCGACAGCGGCACGCCAGGGATCTCGACCGGTGCCTGGAAGCTCAGGAACAGGCCGGCGCGCGAGCGCTTGTCGGTGGTGAGCTCGGTGATGTCCTGGCCGTCAAAGACGATACGGCCGTCGTTGACCGTGTAGACGGGGTCGCCCATGACCAGGTGGCCGAGGGTGGACTTGCCGGCGCCGTTGGGTCCCATCAGAACGTGGGTCTCGCCGGCGGCGACGTTGAGGTTGACGTTGTGGAGGATGGTCTTCTCGTCCACGG
>URSP01000120.1:0-4624 GCA_900550515.1 uncultured Collinsella sp.
CTCGGGCGATGTGGAGATGACGGTTCCGAACTCGACGGGCTTTAAGGCGAGCCTCACCTTGGGCAGCGGCGACTTCGAGAGCGATTTCCTTCCGCTTGGCTACGACGGCGAGACCATTTTGAATCTTGAATTCGATAACGGCGATAAGTCTGCCACGTATCGTTTTGAGGTCGGTTCGGGCGACATGTCGTTTGATTCGGAGTAGTGAGGCAGACGAAAGCCTAGGCGAAGATATAGACGCGCTGTTTGGCAAAGGCGTCGAAGCCGAGATTGGCTTCGGCGCCTTTGCCTTTACAATGGGGGCATGGAACAGATTATCTTGAACATACTCGAGGCTCTGCGTCGCGGCGAGACCGTGGACGACAAAGCGCTCGTCAAACTGATACATGCCGAGGCACGCCGTGAGGGTGCCGACAAGCGCGATCTGGCCAAGCGTCGCCTGCTGCCGTTTTACCAGCGGGTGAAGCGCGAGGAGCCGGCTCGTTGGACGGTATGGAATGTCGACGCCGAGCTAGAGCGTCAACTGCTGCAGGTGCTACGCATGAAGCCTCGTCGCACGGCTTCGGGCGTAGCGACCATTACCGTCATCACCAAGCCGTGGCCGTGCTCGGGCGATTGCCTGTTTTGCCCCAACGACCTGCGCATGCCCAAGAGCTATCTGCACGCCGAGCCGGCGTGTGCCCGTGCGGAGCAAAACTGCTTCGATCCGTATCTGCAGGTGAGTGCCCGTTTGACGGCGCTTTCGCAAATGGGGCATGCGACCGATAAGATCGAGCTCATTGTGCTTGGCGGTACCTGGAGCGACTATCCGCAAGGGTATCAGACGTGGTTTATGTCGGAGCTTTTCCGTGCGCTCAATGACGATGCCGTCGCCGGCGTGGCGGCAAACCCCATGTTGGCGCGTCCGGGCATCAGTCGTGCCGAGGCGGGGCGCCTGCTCGATGACGCTCCCGCCGATGCCCTGCCGCCGGTGGTAGCGGAGCGTCGCGAGCGCTATCGGGCAGCCGGCATTGCGACAGACGAGGTCGAGCTTGCTGCCGGCGTTGCCGACGACCAGGGGCGTGTGGATGCTGCCGTGGGCGGCTACAACCGTGCGGTGCGTCGTCTGTACGGCCCCGGTACGCCGTGGGGCGAAGTCGCCGAGTGGCAGACGGCAACGATGGAGGAGCTTGAACGTCAACAGCGCATCAACGAGACGGCGAAGCATCGCGTGGTGGGACTCGTTATCGAGACGCGCCCCGATGCCGTAACGCCGAAGGCCCTCACGCTTATCCGCCGCCTGGGCTGCACCAAGATCCAGATGGGCATCCAGAGCCTCGACCAGCACCTGCTCGATATCAACGAGCGGCGCATTTCGGTGGCGCAGATCGAGCGGGCGTTTTCGCTTGCGCGCCTGTTTGGCTTTAAGATCCACGCGCACTTTATGCTCAACTTGTTGGGTGCCACGCCCGAAGGGGACAAGCGCGACTACGAACGCTTTATGACCGAAGGGGCCTTTATGCCCGACGAGGTCAAAGTCTATCCGTGTGCACTCATCGAGGGCTCGCGTCTGGTGGGCTGCTATGAGCGTGGCAAGTGGCGTCCCTATACCGAGGAGGAGCTGCTCGATGTACTGGCCGATGACATCGTGGTGACGCCGGCGTTCTGCCGCATCAGTCGCATGATCCGCGACTTTAGCTCCGATGACATCATGGTGGGCAACAAGAAGCCCAACCTGCGTCAGCTCGTCGAGAATCGCTTGGCGGCTCGTGGAGAAGGCACAGTGGTGCGCGAGATTCGCTATCGCGAGATCAGTACCGCGGGTGCCGACTTGGATGAGCTTTCTCTTGATGAGGAAGTGGCGTACGAGACGCCGGTGACTCACGAGCGCTTTTTGCAGTGGGTGACGCCGCGGGGCAAGATCGCGGGCTTTTTGCGGTTGTCGCTGCCCGACCATTCGTTTGTTGCCGCACATGCGGACGAGTTGCCGACGACGCCGGACGAGGCGATGATTCGCGAGGTGCACGTGTATGGCATGGCGGCGCGCGTGGGCGACCAGGGCCAGGCGGCGCAGCATCACGGGTTGGGGCGTTTGCTCGTAGAGCGTGCGTGCGAGATTGCCCGGGATGCGGGTTATGCGCGTATCAACGTGATTAGCGCGATTGGCACGCGCGAGTACTATCGCCATCTTGGATTTTATGACCATGGCCTTTATCTGCAAAAGGAGCTCTAGATGAACAAGCCGAGTGTTTCTGCCGGCGTCGTTGCCGGCGTTGCTCTGGGAGCCGCGGCGCTTGGTGCGGCCGCTGTCGCTGTTCGTGCTGCCTGTCTGCAGGTTGCGCGAACCCGCAATGGCTTGGCGCGTGTGAAACGCGTGCACGACGAGGGCGGCGACGAAGTCCGCGTATTGGTGCAAGGCGGCGTCTACCAAAGCGCGAGTTACGTTGGTGAGCGCTGGGCGGAGCCCGTCTTTGCGTACTATCGCGCGTTTGACGACGTGTTTGAGGCCGAGGATGCGATGCGCGACGCTTATGGTCACGGTATCGACCGCATTCTTATGCTGGGCGGCGGCGGGTTTGCCTATCCTAAATTCGCCCTGATGTCGCACGAGGGCTTGCGCATGGACGTCATCGAGTATGACGGAGAGATTACGCGCCTGGCGCGCCGCTGGTTCTACCTAGACGAGCTGGAACGCGCGGCGGGCGATCGCCTGCGGGTGATAACCGCTGAGGCTCGCTCGTATCTGGGTGTGACGAGCGTGGGCCATCGTCGCTATGACGCGGTCGTGAGCGATTGCTTTGGCGGTGCCGAGCCCGTACGCGAGTTGGCGACGGTTGAGGCGTTGCGTTTAGTGCGGGGCAGCCTAAATGTTGGTGGTGTCTACGTCGCCAATATCGTGAGCGCAAACGAGGGGAGCGACGTGACGTTCCTGCGCGATTGCGCCGCCACGGCACTCGAGGTATTCGCCTATGCCTGGGTGGTCCCGTGCGGCGATGCGAAGTTCGGCGGCGAGGAAAACTACCTGCTCATCGCCAGCGACGGCGACTATGTCTTTGCCGAAGCTGTGCCCTTCGACACCGACTTCCTCGGCACTGCTCTCCACGACTAGCACGTCTCCCTGCGACCAGTCTGTTTGTGGTGGGGCTCTTTTAGCTACTTCTTGGTCATGCCCAAAGTAGCTCAACAAGCCCCGTCCCAAAAAAGACTGGTCTTAGGCGTGGTCGCGCCAGCCGAGAACGCGCTGCTTCATGCCTTCGATGTCGAGCACGCCTTCGGCAAAGCCTTTGCGCACGAGCTCTTCTGGAACGAATTCGTCGTACCGATCAAAGTAAGGCACCTCGCCGGGATAGACGAGGTCGATGGGGTCGAAGTCTTTCTCGGCTTCGGCGGCGAGCGCTTCAAAGAACGTCTCCTCGTCGGCCTTCATCTTGAACTGCATAAAGTACGGACGTGACGGGTCGAGTCCGCGAAGGCCCAGCTCCGCGGCACACTTAATCTTGAGCATGCGCTCGAGTGCCAAAAAGGCGTAGCTGCCCAACCAGGGGAAGAGCACCCAGGTGTCGCCACCCAGGTTGATGAGCGGTTTGGTCCCCGCACCCGAAATCTCGGCGGTATGACGAGCCTGTGCAAGGCGTGCCCGTGCGTTGCCCATGAGGTACGGATATGCCGCGTGCTCGTTGAGCGCCTTGCGCATGCGCTCGAGTACATGCGTGTTAATGTCGCCGGGGCAGTCGCCAAAGTATGCCGGCACACGACCTTTGACTTGCGTGGCAAAGACGGTGTGTCGCTTCCAGTCCACTTCCTCGACTATCCAGCAGTGCCCGGCTATGGCGATGCGCTCACCGGGCGGTGGCGGATTGACGATCGTGCCCAACTCGGCCGACTCGCTGCGAACGGTGAACTCCTCGTTTTCCTGGAACACAGCGTAGAACTTAAAGTTGTTAATGATGCGCTCGCCCGCGAGACCCACGATGAGCCCACCGCCCTCGGTGACCTGGATGTGGTCGATCTTGATGAGGTGGCGCAGCAGTACGCGATAGTCATCGGCCGAGACGCGGTGGAAATAGCTGAGCGTGAGCACGCGCTGAGCAAGCTCGGCCGGCGTGAGCTCGCCGGTGCTGGCGAGCGTCGACATGGTCTGGTGGTAGAGCAGGCTGTAGGGGAGTCGATCGAGCTCGGGCGGCTCGACCCACTTTTCCTCGCGATAGAGTTGTACGAGTGCGATGCCCTGCAGGAGCTTCCAGGGTATCGTTTCGGGCATCATCGTGCGCGGCTCGGGTTCTTCCTCGCGCATGACAAACCACATCTCGGGCGGAAGGTCGCGACGGCCTGTGCGCCCCATGCGCTGCAAAAAGGAGCTGACGGTAAACGGCGCGTCAATCTGGAACGCGCGCTCCAGGCGACCGATATCAATGCCGAGCTCCAGCGTGGAGGTGGTGACGGTCGTCTGCGCCTGCTCTTCGTCGCGCATGAGCTCCTCGGCCGTCTCGCGCAGCGATGCCGAAAGGTTGCCGTGATGGATTAGAAAGCGGTCTGGCTCGTGCCGGCTCTCGCAGTAGCTGCGCAACATGGAGCACACGGCCTCTGCCTCCTCGCGCGAGTTGGCAAAGACCAGGCACTTGCGGCCGCGCGTATGCTCAAAGAT
>URSP01000121.1:0-4622 GCA_900550515.1 uncultured Collinsella sp.
CACGTAAGGAGTCGTCGGCAGCGTCAGATGTGTATAAGAGACAGGTCCGAGCCCGAGCCGGCAGAGCCCACGACGGCTGACCTCTACGCCCGTCGTCCCCGCAAGCGCAAGGCCGTCGTCGACCAGCTCGCTCGCGAGCTCGAGGCCGAGGACGAGGCCGTTGCCGAGGCTGCCACCGCCGATGCCCCGAAGGGAGGCGATGAGTAATGCCTATCGGACCTGCGCGCATGCCGCTCTTCGATCACCTGGGCGAGCTCCGTCGCCGCCTGACCATCGTGGTCGTGTCGGTGTTTGCCGCAGCCATCGTGCTGTATTTCGCCACGCCCGTGGTGCTCGATATACTGGAAGACCCCATCCGCTCCTTCGTGCCGGACGGTAAATTCTACATCACCACCACGCTCGGCGGCTTTGGCTTGCGCTTCTCGCTGGCCATCAAGATGGCCGTGGTCATGTGCACGCCCATGATCATCTGGCAGATTCTGGCATTTTTCCTGCCGGCACTGCGTCCCAACGAGCGCAAATGGGTCGTGCCCACGGTGCTCGCCTCGACGGTGCTGTTCTTCCTGGGCGCAATCTTTTGCTACTTCATCATCATCCCCGCGGGCTTTGAGTGGCTTATCGGCGAGACCTCGGCCGTTGCTACGGCGCTGCCCGATCTGGAGAACTACGTCAACATGGAGCTGCTCTTTATGATCGGCTTTGGTGTGGCGTTTGAGCTGCCGCTCATCATCTTCTACCTGTCCGTCTTCCACATCGTGTCCTACGCGGCCTTCCGCAGCGCCTGGCGTTATGTATACGTTGGCCTGCTTGTGGGATCGGCTGTGATTACGCCCGACGGCTCGCCCGTTACGCTGGGCCTCATGTATGGTGCCCTGCTCTCGCTCTACGAGATTTCGCTCGCCATTGCCCGCGTGGTCATTACCGCGCGCGAGGGCAAGGAGGGCTTGTTTGTGAGCCGTCTGGACCTGTTCTCGGACGATGAGGACGACGAGGAGTAAATCGGTATGCACGAGGTTGGCATTGTCAACGGCATACTCGATACAGTGATTCGCGCGGCGCGTGGGGCGGGGGCCTCGCGCGCCGTTTTGGTAACGCTGCGTATCGGGGATATGACCGAGGTCGTGCGCGAGGCGCTCGACTTTGCCTGGGAGACGTTTCGCGACGAGGACCTGCTCACGCGCGGCTGCGAGCTTGCCGTAGAGGAAGTCCATCCACAAAGCGAGTGTCTGGACTGCGGTGAGGTCTTTGAACACGACCGTTTCCATTGCCGCTGTCCCCAGTGTGGTGGTGCCAACGTGCGCCTGCTGCACGGCCGCGAACTCGACATCGCAAGTATCGAAATCGAAACCCCCGACGATTAGCCCGCTAGCCATCTAGTGATGGGGTATAAAGGGGCCAAAGTAAGGAGCGCTAAGTATGGCTGAGAAAACGATTGATATCGCGTCGCCGATTCTGTCGCGCAATGAGCGCCTGGCAGATCAGCTGCGTCAACGATTTAAAGAGACAAACACCTATGTGATCAACGTCTTGTCGAGTCCCGGTTCGGGCAAGACCACCACGATCCTGGGCACCAACGAGCGCCTGCGTGACAAGGCGGGCCTGCGCTGCGCCGTCATCGAGGGCGACATCGCCTCGGACGTCGACGCCATCACCATGAAGGAAGCCGGCATGCCTGCCATCCAGATCAACACGGGGGGCCTGTGCCACCTCGAGGGCAACATGATCATGGAGGCCGTCGACGCGTTCGACCAGGCTGTGGGTCTGGAAAACATCGACGTTATCTTTATCGAAAATGTGGGCAACCTGGTCTGCCCGGTCGACTTTGACCTGGGCGAGAACCTGTCCATCATGATTCTCTCGGTGCCCGAGGGCGACGACAAGCCCATCAAGTACCCGGGCATCTTCCAACACGCCGGCGCGCAGCTGCTCAACAAGGTCGACGTGGCTCCGGCTTTCGATTTTGACATGGATAGGTATACTAAGACACTCGATGACCTCAATCCGCAGGCGCCGCGGTTTGCCGTGAGCGCGCGCAAGGGCGAGGGCATGGATGCCTGGTGCGATTGGCTCATCGGGCAGATTGAGCAAGCAAGGGCGTAAGTCGGCCGCCATACGGGCGGGCGTAGCCGCAGAGATACGAGATAGGAGCCTCTTTTGAAGCTCATCATCGCCGAGAAAAACGACGCCGCGCGTCAGATCGCCGAGCGTCTGTCCACGGGTAAGCCCAAAAAGGACAAGGTGTACAACACCGCCATCTACCGCTTTGAGTGGAAGGGCGAGGAGTGCGTGACGATCGGCCTTGCCGGTCACATCCTTGCGCCTGATTTTTGCGACAGCGTGCTGTTCGATAAAAAGCTGGGCTGGTATTCGGTCACCGAGGACGGCGAGATGCTGCCGGCCGACATGCCCGATGGCCTGGCGCGTCCGCCTTACGAAACCAAGCGTAAGCCGTTTCTTGCTGATGGCATCTCCATCAAGGGCTGGAAGCTCGAGAGTCTGCCTTACCTCACCTGGGCGCCCGTCATTAAGCTGCCGGCCGAGAAAGAGCTCATTCGCTCGCTCAAGAACCTTGCCAAGAAGTCCGACAGTGTCATCATCGCTACGGACTTCGATCGCGAGGGCGAGCTGATCGGTTCGGACGCCCTCAACAAGGTGCGCGAGGTGGCGCCCGACTTGCCGGTCGCCCGCGCCCAGTATTCTTCGTTTACCAAGGCCGAGATCACGCAGGCCTTCGATAACCTTGTCTCGCTCGACCAGAACCTGGCCGACGCCGGCGAGAGCCGTCAGCACATCGACCTCATTTGGGGTGCGGTGCTCACGCGCTACCTGACGCTCGCCAAGTTTGGCGGCTTTGGCAACGTGCGTTCCGCCGGCCGCGTGCAGACGCCGACGCTTGCCCTGGTGGTCGAGCGCGAACGCGAGCGCATGGCGTTTGTGCCCGAGGACTATTGGCAGATTCGCGGCATGGGCGCCGCGCAAGGCGCTGCCGAGGACGACCGCTTTAAGATCGCGCACAAGACCGCGCGTTTTACCGACAAGGATGCTGCCGAGACGGCGTACGGCCATGTCGACGGCGTCGCGACGGCGACCGTTGCCGCGGTGACCAAGCGCTCGCGTAAGCAGCAGCCGCCCACGCCGTTTGCGACGACCTCGCTGCAGGCTGCCGCCGCGGCCGAGGGCATCTCGCCTGCGCGTACGATGCGCATCGCCGAGTCCCTCTACATGGCCGGTCTCATCAGCTACCCGCGTGTCGACAACACCGTGTACCCTGCGACGCTCGATCTGGGCGCCGTGGTGAGCGATCTGGCAAAGATCAACCCGGCGCTGGCGCCGGTGTGCAAAAAGGTGCTCGCCGGTCCCATGAAGCCCACGCGCGGCAAGGTCGAGACCACCGATCACCCGCCTATCTATCCCACGGGCGAGGGCGATCCGTCCACGCTCGACGGCGGCCAGCGCAAGCTCTACGACCTCATTGCCCGTCGCTTCCTGGCGACGCTCATGGGTCCTGCGACCATCGAGAACACCAAGCTCGAACTCGACGTCAATGGCGAGCCGTTCGTGGCTTCGGGCGACGTGCTCGTGACCCCGGGTTTCCGCGAGGCATACCCATATGGACTCAAACGCGACGAGCAGATGCCGCCGCTTGAGCAGGGCGATACGGTCGACGTGTTCGACATTAAGCTCGAGGCAAAGCAGACCGAGCCGCCCGCGCGCTACAGCCAGGGCAAGCTCGTGCAGGAGATGGAAAAGCGCGGTTTGGGCACCAAGTCCACGCGCGCGAGCATCATCGAGCGCCTGTATGCCGTGCGCTATCTCAAAAATGATCCCGTTGAGCCGAGCCAGCTGGGCATCGCCATCATCGATGCACTGTCGCAGTTTGCCCCGCGCATCACGAGCCCCGATATGACCAGTGAGCTCGACGGCGACATGACCCGCGTGGAGCGCGGCGAGGACACCGAAGAGCATGTCGTGACGCACTCGCGCGCGCTGCTGGCCGGTGTGCTCGACGAGCTGCTCAAGCATACGCAGGAGCTGGGCGACGCCATCAGCGACGCCGTCACGGCCGATGCGCGCGTGGGCGCCTGCCCCAAGTGCGGCAAGGACCTGGTTATGAAGACGAGCGCCAAGACCCGTGGCAGCTTCATTGGCTGCATGGGCTGGCCCGACTGCGACGTGACCTATCCGGTGCCGAGCGGCGTCAAGGTAAGCCCGCTCGAGGGCGAGGCAGCCGTGTGCCCCGAGTGCGGCGCGCCGCGCATTAAGTGCCAGCCGTTCCGCCAGAAGGCCTTCGAGATTTGCGTGAACCCTACGTGCCCCACCAACTACGAGCCCGACCTTAAGGTGGGCGAGTGCAAGGTGTGCGCCGAGGCCGGACGCCATGGCGACCTGATCGCGCACAAGAGCGAGAAGAGCGGCAAGCGCTTTATTCGCTGCACCAACTACGATGACTGCGGCGTGAGCTATCCTCTGCCGGCGCGCGGTAAGCTCGAGGCGACGGGTGAGACCTGCCCCGAGTGCGGCGCCCCCATCGTGGTGGTCAACACGGCGCGCGGTCCGTGGCGCATCTGCGTGAACATGGACTGCCCGACCAAGGAGAAGAAGCCCGCCCGCGGCCGCAAGAC
>URSP01000122.1:0-4470 GCA_900550515.1 uncultured Collinsella sp.
CCAACGTTTCAAGTACGTTAAACCCGTCAACGGTCGATTTTCACCCGCGAACGGTCTTTATACTAATTAGCAATATAAGCAACGTATAAGACGTTATAATGACCATAACGAAAAGGAGGAGGCAAGATGAATCAGATCATTCTCGCATCTCATGGCGGCCTGGCCGCAGGCGCCAAAGACACGCTCGAGATGGTTCTCGGCGACGTGTCGAACGTCCACGTCGTGTCGCTTGCTCGTGACGACAAGGAGCCCATCACCAATAAGGTGGACGCCATGATCGCCACGTTCAACGCGGACGACACCGTCTATGTGCTGACCGATATGCTCGGCAGCTCGGTCAACAACAGCATGGTCGAGCTTTCCAAGAACGGCACGAAGTTCACGGTTGTCAGCGGTTTCAACATCCCGCTGGCGCTCACGCTCGCTATGAGCCCCGTCCCCGTCAAGGGTGCCGAGCTCGCAGCCCTCATCAACGAGGCCCGCACCGGTCTGACCAACCCCAACGCACCGGTCGAGGCTGCCGCGGCTCCCGCCAAGAAGGCCAAGGCGTCCCGTCACAGCTCCGGTCCCGCCAAGATCGTCCTCGCACGTCTTGACTACCGTCTGCTGCACGGCCAGGTCGTCTTTACCTGGACCACCAAGGTTCAGGCTGAGCGCATCATCGTCGTCGACAACGCCGCCGCCAACGATGACATCAAGAAGGGCGCTCTTAAGCTGGCCAAGCCCCAGGGCGTGCGCCTGAACGTCTTCACCGTCGAGCGTGCCCTCGCCAAGATGGACAAGCTCAACACCCTCGGCGAGCGCGTCATGTTCGTCTTTGGCAACACTGCCGAGATGCTGCAGTTCTGCCAGGGCTACAAGCTCGACGCCATCAACCTGGGCGCCACCGCCAACCACGACGGTGCCGATCAGGTCGGCGGCAAGGACAGCTCCGTCTTCCTCGACGCCACCCAGAAGGCCGACGTCAACCAGCTGCTCGACATGGGCATTAAGCTCTACGTCCAGCAGACCCCTACGTATCAGAGCGTCGACATCGACGCCAAGCTGTAATCAACCAGGCTTTTGCCTGACTGAAAGGAGAAGGGTATGAATACGTTCATCAGTGCGGTGCTCGTCGGCCTCGTCGGCGTGTTCTGCATGTGGGACTCCCGCCTGCTCGGTCGTCTTAACTTCGAGCAGCCCCTCGTTGGCGCTACGCTCGTCGGTCTGCTGCTGGGCGATGTGCCCACCGGCCTTGCCGTCGGTGCCGCCGTCGAGCTCGTGTCCATGGGCCTGGTGCAGGTCGGCGCCGCCGTTCCGCCCGATATGGTCCTGGGCGGCATCGTGGCCGCTGCCTTTGCGTGCCTGACCGATGCTTCCGCCGAGACCGCCATGACGATCGCCATCCCGGTCGCCGTCCTGGGTCAGCTTCTCGGCATCGTGTTCCGTTCCATCATCGCCGCTCTCACCCATGTGGCAGATAGCGCGATCGATAACGGAAAGTTCAAGACCGCCTACCGTATGCACATCTGCGCCGGCTCCGGTCTGTACGCCGTCATGTACTTCCTGCCGATCTTCCTCGCCGTCTTTGTTGGCACCGACCTGGTTCAGGCCATCGTCAACATGGTTCCCGAGTGGCTGTCCACTGGTCTTAACGTTTCGACCAAGATCATGACCGCCTACGGCTTGGCCCTGCTGCTCACCATGATGATCAAGAAGGGTATGACTCCGTTCCTGTTCATCGGTTTCCTGCTCGCCGCTTACCTCAACCTGTCCGTTATCGCGGTCGCTCTGATCGGTGTGTGCCTGGCTGTCGTCTTCATGGGCTTCAAGTTCAACGGTTCCCATGCAGCCGCCGGTGTCGATTCCGACTACGATCCGCTCGAAGACGACGAAGACTAAGGAGGAACACACTATGGCAACCGCAACCAAGGACGTGTCCCTGAACAAGAAGGTCAGCCAGTTCTTCTGGCGCTCCTGGGCCATCCAGGCCTCTTGGAACTACGAGCGTCAGATGAACATGGGCTTCCTCTACGGCATGGTTCCCACGCTCGATCGCCTCTATCCGGACGAGTCCGACCCCAAGCAGCTCGCTGCTAAGAAAGAGGCTTACCACCGTCACATGGCGTTCTACAACTGCACCCCGCAGACGAGCGCCTTTATCCTGGGCCTCACCGCCTCCATGGAGGAGGAGTACGCCAAGGATCCCGAGAACTTCGATCCCGATTCGATCAACGCGGTCAAGACCTCCCTCATGGGTCCGCTTTCCGGCATCGGTGACTCCTTCTTCCAGGGCACCATCCGCGTTATCGCCTTTGGCCTGGGCGTTCAGCTGGCTCAGCAGGGCTCCATCATGGGCCCGATCCTGGCCATGC
The DNA here is from genome assembly GCA_900550515.1 of uncultured Collinsella sp. Taxonomy (GTDB): domain Bacteria; phylum Actinomycetota; class Coriobacteriia; order Coriobacteriales; family Coriobacteriaceae; genus Collinsella. The sequence goes on from URSP01000122.1 coordinate 2,355, forward strand.
TCATCTCCATCGTCCCCTCTGTGCTGATCACTTGGTTCGCAGCCAAGATGGGCTATCAGGGCGGCCACGAGTACCTGAGCAAGCTTCAGGGCGGCGACCTCATGGAGAAGCTCATGTATGTCTGCGGCATCGTGGGCCTTATGTCCGTGGGCGGCATGATCGCTACGCTGATCGGCGCCACCACCCCGCTGCAGTTCGCTGAGGGTACCGTTGTTATCCAGGACATCCTGGACGGCATGATGCCCCAGATGATCTCCCTCGGCCTCACCGGCCTTATGTACTGGCTCATCAAGAAGAACGTCAACACCGGTTGGCTTCTCGTGATCGCCATCGTGGGCGGCATCGCCCTCTCCGCGGCCGGCATTCTGGCCTAGTCGCGACCAAGCGCCTAACCGCTTTCCCCCGGGGGCCTGCCTGGCATCCCATACCCCAGGCAGGCTTCCATCCCCAAAATGCGACAATGGGACAGTCCCCTTGTCGCATCCTCAACGGACCGGCGACTCGGTCCAAACCACGGTAACCCTGCGAGCGCCCGGCAATGTGGCGCCGCAAAAATCGAAAGGAATGTGTCAGATGTACGAGATCGACCTTAACCTCCCTAAGCAGATCGTCGCTGACGTCCTGTCCAACCACGAGATCCACAGCGTCGCCTTCGTCGGCTGCGGTGCCTCCATGTCCGACCTTTACCCCGCCAAGTACTTCCTGGCCAACAACACGGACAAGCTGAACGTTCAGATCTTCACCGCTAACGAGTTCAACTACGACACGCCTTCCTGGGTCAACGAGCACACCTTCGTGATCACCTGCTCCCTCGGTGGCTCCACGCCCGAGACCGTTGAGGCTAACAAGACCGCCAAGAAGCACAACTGCCCGGTCGTCTCCCTCACCAACAAGGCTGGCTCCGCTCTGACCGTCGACGCCGACTACGTCATCGTTCACGGCTTCCACGCCAACTTCGCTGCCAAGTGCGAGAAGCCCGGCTATGCCATCGCTCTTGCTCTCGAGATCCTTCAGCAGACCGAGGGCTATGACAAGTACGACGACATGATCACCGGCCTCACCAACGTCTTCGATCTCTGCGAGAACGCTGCTCAGTCCTGCAAGAAGCTCGCCAAGAAGTTCGCTGAGGACTTCAAGGACGACAAGATGATTTACTTCATGGCCTCTGGTGCCTCCGAGAAGATGGCTTACTCTCACGCCGCCTTCCTGTTCACCGAGATGCAGTGGATCGACGCCGCCGCCTACAACACCGGCGAGTACTTCCACGGCCCGTTCGAGGTTTCCACCGAGGGTAAGCCCTACGTCTTCTTCATGTCCGATGGCGCTACCCGTCCGATGGACGCCCGCGCCCTCACCTTCCTTGAGCGCATGGGCGCCAAGGTCGCTCTGATCGACTCCAAGGACTACGGCCTGGCTGACGCCGTGCCCGCGAGCGTCGTCACCTACTTCAACCCGCTGCTGCACCTCGCCGTTATGCGCGAGTACGGCAACCAGATCGCCGAGGCCCGTCAGCACCCGCTGACCATGCGTCGCTACATGTGGAAGCTTTCCTACTAATCACAAGTAAGTAGACCTTACGGGTTGATTGAGAGGGGATGGGGTTTTCGCCCCGTCCCCTTTTTTGCTATCGAAAGGAGATACGTATGATCAAGGCAGTACTGTTTGACATGGACGGCGTGCTGGTCGATACCGAGTGGTTCTACAACCGTCGTCGCGTGGCGTTTATGGAGGAGAAGGGCTTTCACTTTGACGAGATCCCCGATCTTTCGGGGTCTAACGAGCCCGCCATTTGGAAGTCGCTGGTACCTGACGATGTTGAGCTGCGCGAGCGCCTGCGCGTGGAGTACAAGCAGGTCTACAGCCCAGACCATCCCGTTCCGTATGCCGAGCTGCTCAACGAGCAGACGGAGCCGGTGATGCGCAAGCTGCACGAGCGCGGCGTGAAGTGCGCCATCGCAAGCTCGTCCTATCGCGAGCTCATTGACGAGCTGGTGGGGATTGCCGGTATCGCCGACGTGCTGGACTACACCATCAGCGGTCACGAGTGCAGTGCGTTTAAGCCCGACCCCGAGATCTACCTGCGTGCCATGGAGGCGCTGGGGGTGGAGCCTGCCGA
>URSP01000123.1:0-4404 GCA_900550515.1 uncultured Collinsella sp.
ATGATGGACGCTGACGGCTTTAAGCAGATTAACGATCGCTATGGACATGTGGAGGGTGACCATGCTCTTCAGGTAATATCCGCTGCGCTCAAAGAGGTCTGCTCGGCGTCTGGTGGCTTTATCGCGCGTTATGGTGGCGATGAGTTCGTGGTGCTCCAAAAGGCAGCGGCGGAACAGGATATCATGCATCTGTGCGCGACAATCAACGACGAGCTCGCGCGCGCCGAGGTGCCGTATCTGTTGCGGATGTCCATCGGCTACGCACGGGTCGGTGACGGCGTCGATACCTGGCAAGACTTGCTTCGCGCTGCCGACGCGGAGCTCTACCGCGTCAAGGCCGAGAAAAAGAAGGCCGGCGTCCAGATACGCTAGGAAAAGGGGCGCACGACCGTGTTTGGTCGTGCGCCCCTTTTGCGTTTGTGGGGGGCCGCCGGCCATAATGCCCAGGCGCGGTGCGGCAAGACGGGCGTCTGCCGCCGCGACTCGGTACGAAATCAACGAGAACCAGTGTGCTCCATTAAGCTAAAGTTTGCGAACATCCTCTCTAAAAAGGTGAACTCGCTAGGCTTTTTTGGGTTTGTTGACGATGATGATGCCGCCGCAGACCAACAGCAGGGCAACGATGACGGTAACGGGGCTCGTGCCCGCGCCTTCGCCGAGCAGTAGCGCGCTCAGCAGCACACCAAAGACGGGGTTCATAAACCCAAAGACCGAGACGCGGCTGACGGGGTTGACGGCAAGCAGGCGCGACCACAGCGAGTACGCGACGGCGGAAATGAGTGCCATATAAATGATGAGCGTGATGGCGGGGGCGATTTCGGTGGGGGACAACGTGCCGCCCATCAAAAACCCGATGGCGGTAAGGACCACGCCACCGACTAAAAACTGCCACCCGGCAAGCAAGACGCCGTCGTGCTCGCGCGAGAAGATGCCGATCAGGCAGGTCGAAAGAGCACCCGCGACAGTGGAGGCTAGGATAAAGCCCTCGCCATCGAGCCTGAAGCCAAAGGTGCCATCTGCGCCCGAAAGGTTGACGAGCGCGACGCCGGCAAAGCCCAGCGCACAGCCAAGCACCTTGGCCGTATTGAGCTTCTCGGTGTGAAATGCCAGGGCGGCAAAGAGGATTGCGAGGAAGTTGGCGCTGGCCTCGATGATGGAGCTCGACATGGCGCTGGCGCGCGAGAGGCCCAGATAGAAAAAGAAGTACTGCCCGATAGTCTGGAAGAGCGACAAGACAAAGATGGGCTTGATGTCGCGCGCTTGCGGTATGAGGGGGCGGCGTTGGGCCGCGCTCATCCCAACGATAACCAGGGCGCCGGCAAGCGTAAAGCGTAAACCTGCAAAGAGCAGCTGCGAAGCGCTGTCGTGCGCCGGGATACCAAAGAGTGCGTAGCCGATCTTGATGCAGGGAAAGGCCGATCCCCAGAGTGCACAGCAAACAAGACAGCCCAGGATGAGTCCGGGCAGGGTGGCGAGATACGGCTTGCGGCTTTCCATGATGTCCTTCCTACATGCGCGAAGCAAAAAAGAACCCGCCACCGGATGTGTCGGTGGCGGGTGTTGTTACCCGAAGGGATTGTACCCGATGGGAAAGGTTTAAGCGAAGTAGGCCACGCCGCTCTCAAAGATCGGCATGAACTTATCGCCGGGGACATGCTCGGGCACGTTGCGGTACAGGTTGTCGCCGCGACGCTCGGCATGGCCCATCTTGCCCAGGACGCGGCCGTCGGGGCTCGTGATGCCCTCGATGGCGAGTGCGGAGCCGTTGGGGTTGACGGAGAGATCCATGCTGGGCTTGCCGTTCTCGCCCACGTACTGCGTGGCGACCTGGCCGTTGGCGATCAGCTGGGTGAGCACTTCGTCATTGGCGACAAAGCGGCCCTCGCCGTGGCTGATGGCGACGGTGTAGGGGTCGTCCAGGCTGCACTGCGACAGCCACGGGGACAAGTTGGACGAGATGCGGGTGCGCACCAGACGGCTCTGGTGGCGACCGATGGTGTTGAACGTCAACGTGGGCGCATCGGGCGTGGCGTCGACGATGTCGCCATAGGGCACCAGACCGAGCTTGACCAGGGCCTGGAAGCCGTTGCAGATGCCCAGCATCAGGCCGTCGCGGGCCTTGAGCAGGTCGCGAACTGCCTCGGTGACCTCGGGAGCGCGGAAGAACGCCGTGATGAACTTGGCGGAGCCGTCGGGCTCGTCGCCGCCCGAGAAGCCGCCGGGGATCATGACGATCTGGCTTGCACGGATGCGGCGGGCAAGCTCGTGGGTGCTCTCGGCGACGGCCTCGGGCGTGAGGTTGTTGATCACGAAGGTGTCGGCCTCGGCGCCGGCGGCACGGAAGGCGCGGGCGCTATCGTACTCGCAGTTGTTTCCGGGGAACACGGGGATAACCACGCGCGGGCGGGCGATCTTGGCGCCGCCGTACACGTGGATGTCCTTGGCGCGGAAGTCGATGGTCTCGACCTCGGCGGTCTCGCCGGCGCTGCGGTAGGCAAAGACGCCCTCGATGCCGCTCTCCCAGGCCTCCTGGAGCTCGGAGAGCTCGATGACCTCGGAGCCGGTGTCGATGACATAGCCCTCGACGGTGGTGCCCAGGGGCTCGACGACAACGCCGTCGGCGACCTCGGGCAGCTCGGCATCCTCGGCGAGCTCGACGATAAAGCTGCCGTAGAGCGGGGTGAAGAGGCTCTCCACGTCTACATCCTCGGCAAGCTCGATACCGATCTGGTTACCGACGCACATCTTAAAGAGGCTCTCGGCGCCGCAGCCGTAGCCGGGCGTGGAGATGGCCAGGGCGTTGCCGGTAGCAGTGAGCGCCTCGACGGCGTCAAATGCGGCGAGCAGCTGCTGAGCGTCGGGGCGGTAGTCTTCGCCATAGGTGGCGGGGGCGATGCGGACGACGCGGTGCGTGAGGCCCTTGAACTCGGGCGAGACGGCGCGAGCGGCCTTGCCCACGGCGACGGCGAAGCTGATCAGGGTCGGCGGAACGTTGAGCTCGCCGGCCTCGTCCTCAAACGAGCCGCTCATGGAATCCTTGCCACCGATGGCGCCGGCACCCAGGTCGACCTGGGCCATAAGGGCACCCAGGACGGCGGCCATGGGCTTGCCCCAGCGCTCTGCCTCGGTGCGCAGGCGCTCGAAGTACTCCTGGAAGGAGAGATAGGCGCGCTTGTGCTCAAAGCCGGCAGCCACGAGCTTGGCGATGGACTCGACCACGGACAGGTAGGCGCCCGCAAACTGGTCGGCCTCCATCAGATAGGGGTTGAAGCCCCATGCCATGGCACTCGCCGTGGTGGTCTCGCCGTCCACGGGGAACTTGGCGACCATGGCCGAGCTGGGGGTGAGCTGCGTCTTGCCGCCAAAGGGCATGAGCACGGTCGCGGCGCCGATGGTGGAGTCGAAGCGCTCGGAAAGGCCCTTGTTGGAAGCGACGTTGAGGTCGGTGACAAGCGAGGTCATGCGCTCGGCGAGCGTGGTGCCGGCCCAGCTTGGCTGCCACACGCTACGGGCGCACACGTGGGCGACCTGGTGCTTGGGTGCGCCGTTGGAGTTGAGGAACTCGCGGGACAGGTCGACGATGGCGACGCCGTTCCAGGCCATGCGCATGCGCGGCTCGGCGGTAACCTCGGCGATAACGGTCGCCTCGAGGTTCTCCTCAGCGGCGTAGCCCATGAACTCCTCGACGTCACCGTCGGCGACGGCACAGGCCATGCGCTCCTGGGACTCAGAGATAGCGAGCTCGGTGCCGTCCAGGCCGTCGTACTTCTTGGTCACGGTATCAAGGTCGACATACAGGCCGTCGGCAAGCTCGCCCACGGCGACCGAGACGCCGCCGGCGCCAAAGTCGTTGCAGCGCTTGATCAGACGGCATGCGTCGCCGCGGCGGAACAGACGCTGCAGCTTGCGCTCGACCGGGGCGTTGCCCTTCTGGACCTCGGCACCCGAGGTCTCGATGGACTCGGTGTTCTGGGTCTTGGAGGAGCCGGTGGCGCCACCGATGCCATCGCGGCCGGTGCGGCCGCCCAGCAGGATGATCTTGTCGGTGGGGGCGGGGCACTCGCGACGAACGTGGTTTGCCGGGGTAGCGCCCACGACGGCGCCAACCTCCATGCGCTTGGCCACGTAACCGGGGTGATAGAGTTCGTTGACCTGACCGGTGGCAAGGCCGATCTGGTTGCCGTAGCTGGAGTAGCCGGCGGCGGCAGTGGTCACGAGCTTGCGCTGCGGCAGCTTGCCCTCGAGCGTCTCGGAAACCGGGACGGTGGGGTCGCCGGCACCGGTGACGCGCATAGCCTGATACACATAGCTGCGGCCCGAGAGCGGGTCACGGATAGCGCCGCCCACGCAGGTGGCGGCACCGCCGAAGGGCTCGATCTCGGTCGGGTGGTTGTGGGTCTCGTT
>URSP01000124.1:0-4215 GCA_900550515.1 uncultured Collinsella sp.
TGGCGCGTCTTGCCACGGCAGTGCCGTTCGATATCACACACGGCCTCGCGACCTGCGTGTTCTTGGCCGCCCTCTACAAGCCTTGGTGTCGACGGATCAACCGCGTTGTCGTGAAATACGGGCTGTAGGGCTGGTTGCGCCGGGGCGTGAATCAATACTTCCGAAGTACCATTTCAAAACTATGCCGGTTTACGGGGCTAGATTAGCGTAGGCCGACCATACCGGCTTTTTTCAAAATAGAGCAAGCCGTTTACCTGAGGTTTTATTATTTCGGAATTGCGTATGGTTGGGGGTTCGCGATTCAGCCCCGTAAACCGGCATAGTTTTGGAATGGCCGGCTGATATGACGGGCATCGTGGCCCTCAGAGAGCCAAATCGATCCGTTTTCCTCCGTCTCCAGACGTTCCCGGGGAATCAGTTGGCGGCGCTTGCCACGAAACTGGCCCATCTACTACGTTTAGCTTGATACCCCCGACCATGACCGCGTTTTATGAAAAACCGCAGGCTTTCTACCTGCGGTTTTCTTTTTGCGTTGTTCGCTGTGGTTGAGGGTAGTGGCTTAAACGTAGTAGATGGGTCAGTTCCGTGGCGGGAGGGCCGCGTGGGTTCCCTCGCGAGGTGAAAATGATCCCTTTTCCTCCGTCCCCAGGGGATCAATTGGGGCTAGAGTTCTAGCGTGAGGGTGACGGGGCAGTGGTCGCTGCCAAAGATGTCGCCGCGGATGCCGGTGTCGCGTACGTTGTCGGCGATTGCGTCGCTCACCAGGAAATAATCGATGCGCCAGCCGGCGTTGTTCTTGCGAGCATTAAAGCGGTAGCTCCACCAGCTGTAGACGCCCTCGACGTCGGGGTTTGCCGCGCGCCAGGTATCGGTGAAGCCGGCGTTGAGCAGCTCGGTAAACTTGCCGCGTTCTTCGTCCGAAAAGCCCGCGTTGCCGCGGTTGGACTTGGGGTTCTTAAGGTCGATCTCCTCGTGCGCCACGTTAAAGTCGCCGCAGGTCACGACGGGTTTGCCGCTCTCGCGCTCAAGCGCGCTCAAAAAGCCGCGATAGGCATCATCCCAGGCCATGCGCACGTCGATGCGGGCGAGTTCGTTTTGCGCGTTGGGAGTGTAGACATCCACAAACCAGAACTTGTCGAACTCCAACGCGCAGACGCGGCCCTCGGTTGCGGCTTGGGCGACGAGCTCGGCCGCCTCGCCCTCGCCGGCGTAGGGTAACAGCGCGTCGGCGTGCAGCACGCGCAGCGGTTCCTGGCGGCTAAAGACCGCAGTGCCCGAATAGCCTTTACGCTCGGCGTAGCTCCAGGTTTGGCGATAGCCGGGCAGGTCAATATCAACCTGGCCTTCTTGCAACTTGGTCTCTTGCAACGCCAGGATATCGACGTCGAGTTCTTGCGCGATCTGGATAAAGCTCGGGTCCTTTTTGAGCACGGCGCGCAGGCCGTTGACGTTCCACGAGGCGAAAGTGTAAGTCTGAGGCATGGTGTCCTTTCGACGGGGTTGGCAGGCTTAAGATTAGCGCAACGGGGGCGGGGTGGGCTCCGTGGGCGACGGCGCAATCGCGGCCGCCCCGACCAACATGGACGGAGGACAAACATGACGCAAGCGATAACAGATCCCAGGCAGGCCTCCGCCGCGCTGGCGGAGCTGTTCAATACCCACGAGCGCGTGGTGTTCTTTGGCGGCGCTGGTGTTTCCACGGCAAGCGGCATTCCCGATTTTCGCAGCGTGGACGGCCTGTATCACCAGCAGTTTGCCTATCCGCCCGAGACCATGCTGTCGCATAGCTTTTACGAGGCGCATCCGGCCGAGTTCTTCGACTTTTACCGCACCAAGATGATCGCGCTTAACGCTAAGCCCAACCGCTGCCACACCAAGCTGGCCGAGCTGGAGCGCGCCGGCAAGCTAAATGCCGTGGTGACGCAAAATATCGACGGCCTGCATCAGATGGCCGGCTCGCAGCGCGTGTTCGAGCTGCACGGATCGGTCCATCGCAACATTTGCCAGTCGTGCGGCGCGGTCTATAGCGCCGAGTGGATTTGCTCGCGCGAGCACGAGGACGCCGCGGGCGTGCCCGTGTGTCCTGCGTGCGGCGGCCGCATCAAGCCCGACGTAGTGCTCTACGAGGAGCCGCTCGACGAGCATGTGCTGACCGGCGCCGTTGCCGCCATTGCCGCGGCCGATGCCCTCATTGTGGGCGGGACCTCGCTCGTGGTGTATCCGGCGGCAGGCCTTACGCGATACTTTACCGGCGATACGCTGGCCATATGCAACCTTGCTCCCACCGATCAGGATGCAAATGCCGACCTGCTGATTTCTTGCGACATCGCGGCCGCGTTTGCGTTCTAGCCCGCGCGCGCGGATACAATAGAAAGACTGAGTGCAAAGCGACCCCGCCGCCAGCTCCCCAAGCTCGGCGGCGTGGGCATTTTAGGAGGATGTTCATGGCGAACGACAGCAAGACATGGCGGTGCGGAAAGTACGAGCTCAGCTTTGACCGTCCGCGCATCATGGGCGTCCTCAACGTGACGCCCGATTCGTTTAGCGATGGCGGGGAGCACTTCGATCCGGATGCCGCCATCGAGTACGGCCTGGCGATGCTCGACGCCGGCGCCGACATCATCGACGTGGGCGGCGAGTCCACGCGCCCCGGCTTTACCCCGGTCAACCCCGACGAGGAGGCTCGCCGCGTGCTGCCCGTGGTGCGCGCGCTGGCCAAGGAGGGCGCCATCGTCTCGATCGACACGCGTCATGTGGCGGTTGCCAAGGCGGCCGTGCGCTGCGGCGCCTCGATCGTCAACGACGTGACCGGCTTCACCGATCCCAAGATGGTCGAGTTTGTTAAGACGAGCACCTGCGGCATCATCGTGATGCATGCCGGCGAGGTCGCCGCACCCGCCCGCACGCACGCGACGGTGCAGCTCGATACCTCGGCTGCGGCGTTTGTTGCCGAGAAGGCACGCGAAGCGGCTGCCGAGGCCGCGCGCGAGGCCGAGAAGCCGGCCCGTCGCCGTCGTGGCAAGTTGCTGGGCGAGCCTAAGCCGGAGGCCAAGCTTCCGGGCGGCGTGGTGCAGCCCTCGTTGCCGTTTGGCGAACCGGAGCCCACGTCCGAGCCTGTAACCGAGCTGGGGCAGGAGACGCCGGCCGCCGAGCAGGCAGCTGCCGCCGAGACCGTCGCGCCCGCGCCCGAGGCCGCGTCCGCAGCCACCGAGGCCGCATCGGAGTCCAATGACCGCCTGGCCGCCATGATGCGCCGCAGCGCCCGCCGCGAGGAGGCCTATGTGCCCACCTCGCAGCTCCGCCGCTTTACCCTGCCCGATTCTGCGCCCATCATGCGCCGCGTCATGGGCTTTCTGTCCGACCAGGCCCGCACGCTCATCCATGCCGGCGTGTCGCGCGACCGCATCTGCATCGATCCTGGCCCGGGCTTTGGTAAGTCGGCTAACGAGGACATCGTCATCCAGCGCGAGACTGCCAAGATGGCGTCACTGGGCTATCCGCTCATGTGCGCCGTGTCGCGCAAGCGCTTTGTGGGCGCCGTCTCGGGCGTGACCGAGGCCGCCGAGCGCGATGCCGCTACGTTTGGCGTGTGCCTGGGCGCCATCCAGGCCGGTGCCAACATCGTGCGCGTGCACGACGCCGCGGGTTTTGCGCAGTTCCTGAACGGCTACTGGGCGGTTGCCAATCCGCAGCCGCGCCGCGCGTTTGTGGCCGTGGGCTCCAACCTGGGGCATCGCTGCGACAACATCCGCGCCGCACGCGAGATGATCGCCGAGATTCCACTCACCTGCGTGTCTAACTCCTCCAAGATTTACGAGAGCGAGCCTGCCTACGAGACGCGCCAGGACGCGTTTGCCAACGCCGTCATCGAGATCAAGACCGAGCTGGCGCCGCTGGTGCTGCTCGATGAGCTCATGAAGATCGAGGCCGAGCTGGGGCGCGACCGCTCCAAGAAGGCCAAGGCCAACGGTCCGCGCACCATCGACCTGGACCTGCTGTGGATGGATGGCGAGACCCACGGCGGCAAAAAGCTGCGCCTGCCGCATCCTCTCATTGGCGAGCGCGACTTTGTGCTGGTGCCGCTCGAGGACCTGATGCACGACCCGGCGCGGTTCTTCCGCTACAACGGTGTCGAGGTCAAGGAGCCCGAGGACCGCGTGGGCCATATCGTGGGCGAATTGGGGCGTATGTAGATGATCGAGATGAATGCTGTTG
>URSP01000125.1:0-4170 GCA_900550515.1 uncultured Collinsella sp.
CGGAGCATGAGGTCGGTGTCGTCCAGACCCAGATGCTGCTCGTTGGCATCGGCGGCGAGGGTGCCACGGCGGCGCGCCCAGTTCTCGAGCGCGGCGGGCGCGGACTCGCGGGGGAGCGAGCGCACGTCGGCGTCCAAGCTGCGGCAGATCTGGCGCGAGTCGATGACGATAATCTTGCCGGCGCGGCGTGCCTCGGCGTAACCGTCCAGATGAATTTTGAACCAGCTGTCCTCGAACGCGGCGTTATGCGCCATGTACGGGTACTTCTTCATAAGCTTGAGCAGCTGCTTCTGCAATTCCTTGTTCTCGCGGAAGGGCGTTTTGCCGTCGATGTCGTCCCAGGTGATGTGGTGGATATTCGACAACGGCACATCCTCGCCGCGGTAGATATCGGGCAGGCCGCAGTAGTGTGCCTCGGCGTCATGCGGCACGGCGTCGCTGGTGAGGTCCATGATTTCCCAGCCTACGTTGATGATATAGCCGCGCTCGGGTGCACGGCCGGTGGTCTCGATGTCGATACCGAGCACGGTGCCCTGGATGGGCTTGCGGGCGTAGGCCACGCCGAGCGCGTCGCGGTCGCCGCGGATCTCGCGCATGACCGACGCGGCGGTGCGGTTTTGCATCTTACCGATGGCGGCGCAGGTGTCGGCATCGGACAGGCCGCGCGAAAGCGTCGCGGGCGTCACGTTGCGCAGGCGCGCCTCGCCAATCTGGTCGCACAGGTCGCGGTTGCGGTCAGCCAGGTCGCGCACGGTGGCAAAGTCGAAGCTGGGGTCGCCCTCGGCGGTAAAGTACTCGGTTTCGAGCACCTTAAGGGCCTCCTCGCCCTTCTGGCGCTCGGACTCCATGGCGCCGTGATCGCCATAGATAAACATGGGAATAAACGGCTGGCGCTCGTATTCGAGTGCTTGTGAAACGTTCATATAACTGCTCCTTGGACGGGCCGCAGCGCGCGGCTCGGGTTCATTGAGATGTGGCGAGATGATAGTTTACCATGGGCAACTATTGGCATCGCGCCTAGGACAACTACAATACCCTAGTTGACCGCTAGGACTTTTACAATGCTGCCGAAAGACACGAAAGGTTCCATCCGTCATGGATTTGCTGATTGATATTCTGCTCGACGCCGGCAAGGACACGCTCTCGCTTGTGCCGTTTTTGTTGGTGACGTATCTGGCCCTCGAGACCTTGGAGCACGTCGCGGGCGACCGCGTTAACGGGGCCATCAAGCGCGCCGGCGCCGCGGGTCCCGTGGTTGGCTCGTTGCTGGGTATGGTGCCGCAGTGCGGCTTTTCGGCCATGGCGGCAACGCTGTACGCCGGTCGCGTCGTGACCTTGGGCACGTTGGTGGCGGTGTTCCTTTCGACCTCCGACGAGATGCTGCCGCTGCTACTTGCCGAGCAGGTTCCCGTGCAGACCATGGCGATGCTTTTGGCTTCGAAGGCACTGATCGCGCTGGTCACGGGCTTTATCGTGGACGCGGCTATCCGCGGCCTTCGTCGTAACGCTCGCGCGCATGCGGCGATTCGCCGTACCGTGCTGGGGACCGCTTCCAATCCGGCTCATGTGAACTGCGCGCACGACGACCATACCGGGGGCGACATCATTGATGAAGTGGCCGAGGCGGGCGTGAGCGCCGATCACATCCATGAGCTGTGCGAGCGCGACCATTGCGGTTGCGATGAAGACGAGGACGAGTACGAACACGGACATGGACACGATCACGGTCATGGGGGCGAGCATGAACACCATGATGGCCACGGTCACTCCCACTCTCACGAGAGCGCGCCCCTCCTGTCGATTATTCGCAGCGCCATCTCGCACACCGTGCAGGTATCGGTATTCATTTTTCTGGTGACGCTGATTCTGGTCGCCGTGCTCGAGACCTTCGGCGAGTCCGCGATCGAGCAGTTCCTGCGTGGCAACGAGACGCTCGCCGTCCTGGGTTCGGCGCTTGTCGGCCTGATCCCCAACTGCTCGGCCAGCGTCGTCATCACGCAACTGTACCTGGAAGGCGCGCTGCAGCTGGCCCCGATGCTCGCCGGCACGCTCATCTCTGCCGGTGTGGGCTACCTGGTGCTGTTCCGCACCAACCGCAGCGCCCGCGAAAACGTCCTGTTCCTGATCATGATGTACGTCATCGGTGCCGGCTGGGGCCTCATCCTCTCCGCCGTTGGCCTTTAAGTAGATTATTGGGACATGTCTTACGATCTACCCCTGTGACCAGGGCATTTCCGCTGCCAAAACAAAAAGGTAGATTTCCGGGCATGTCCCGAAAATCTACCTTGGTTAGCGCAGCAGCTCGGTGAGGTTGCGCTTAAAGCGGGCCCGGTCTTCGCTGGTAAATGCCGCCGGACCGCGAGTGCGACCGCCGGCGCGGCGCACCTTCTTTTCCTCGTGGCGAATAAACAGTTGCATGTCGATGGTCGCCTTATCGTAGACGCGCCCGCGCACACCGATGGCGGCGGCATCGCGCCCGAGCACCATGCTCGCCAAGCCAATGTCCTGCGTCACGACCACGTCGCCCGCCTGCAGGCGTTCGACAATGGCAAAGTCGGCGCTGTCGGCGCCCACGCTCACATCGAGCGTCGTGACCCAAAATCCGCGTCGCGCGTGCTCGGCATCGCGCGGGTCGTCGCGGCGAATGTGCCGTTCCAGGTTTTGCGTGCTGTTGCCGGCGATAACAACGGCGACGCCCGCCCGCCGCGCGCAGTCAATCGACTCGCGCGTGACCGGGCAGGCGTCGGCATCAATAAAGAGCGTTCGCGGCATCTAGTGCACCAGTTTGCCAAATCGAACAGCGCGAACAATCAGCGTTACGCCAAACACCAGCAGCGCGGCGCCGCTAAAGATGACGAGCATCTTGGCCGACCACAGCGGATAGATAAACACGAACATGCCGGCGATGATGGAGAGCGCGCCGCTCAGGATGGCGAGGGCACGGTTGGACGAAAGCTCGGACTCCAGAATGGACATGACACCTTCGACGATCCAGCCAAAGCCGGCCACGATAACCACCATCGTGGTGAGCGTCGCGGTCGAGAAGGCCTGGTTGCGCAGGATTATGACGCCGCCCAAGATAATGAGTAGGTTGGAGATGATGCTCGTCACGCGCCAGCCGGTGGGCAGCAGCGGCTCAAAAATGGCAGTGAACAGCCTGATGGCAGCAGTGATTACAAAGTAAAAACCCAGGACAGTCGTCAAAAAGACGAGGGACTTGGCGGGTGCAAAAAGCAGCGCGATACCAGCAATGAGTGCTAAGACGCCCGTGATGGCGTAGATCCAGCGTACGGCCTTGACGGCTTTGCCCGCCATGCTTTTCTCGTCAAATCCAAACTGGCTCGATTTTTGGTCATCGTTCTTAAAGATGCCCATAATGTCTCCTTTCCGTGCGGCGTAAGCCTTAATCGTTACAACCAGTATCGCCTAAAGGCGCTGGCGTATGGGTCGGGGAGGGCGAAACGTAACCCAAAGGTCCCGAATTGTTTCCGTTGTTCCCCACGTCGCGATTTTCTATTCAACAGGTGTAGAACATTGCAGCCCTGTTCGTTATTGCCTACGTTTTAGGTTAGATTTTCCTAAGAACAATTGCCCGAAATTGGGGGTCCCTATGAACGAAACAGTTCCCGCGGCGCCGGTAGGCGCTGAGTCGATGGCAAAGCAGGGTTGCGAAAAGCTCGGCTTGGACGCGTTTGATGCGTTGGTTCGCCGCGCTCGCACGTGCCGTCGCTTTGACGAGTCCATGCGCGTGCCGCGTGAGTTTTTGCTTGAGCTGGCGGAGCTGGCGCACCTGACCCCGTGTGGTGCCAATGCTCAGCGTCTGCGTTTTCATGCGGTAAGCGGTGCAGAGGACTGCGCGCGCGTATTTGATGAGCTTGCGTGGGCCGGCGCGCTTAAGGATTGGCCGGGTCCTGCCGAGGGCGAGCGCCCGACCGGCTACATCGCGATTCTTGCTGAGCGCGCCGTTCCGGGCAAGCCAGCCGCTCCCATTACCGAGGTCGACACGGGCATTGCCGCGCAGACGATGATGCTCGCCGCCCGCAGCGCCACGCCCGAGGTGGCTGCCTGCATGTTCAAGGCTTTTACGCCCCACGCGATCGATGCCATGGGGCTCGATAACGACAAGTATGAGCTCAAGCTGATCATGGCGTTTGGCGTTCCGGCCGAGAC
>URSP01000126.1:0-4159 GCA_900550515.1 uncultured Collinsella sp.
GGGTGGCAACGACGTACGACAACGGCAACATCTTTATGCACTTTGGCCGCAGCGAACAGTTCAAGATCTACGACATCCAGGATGGCAAGGTGCTCAACGAGCAGGTCGTAGGCACCGGCGGCACCGGTCACGGCGCATTGGTGGGCCTGCTTACCAACGGTGGCGTTGACACGCTCATCTGCGGCGGTATCGGCGGCGGCGCTATCAACGCGCTTGCCCAAGCCGGCATCACGGTCTATGCGGGCGCCCAGGGCAGCTGCGATGCCTGCGTCGAGGCCCTCATTGCCGGCACGCTCGCACAGAACGGCGAGGCCACCTGCGACTGCCATGGACATGATCACGAGCACATCCACGAGCATGGCGAGTCCTGCGGCTGCCACGGTCACCACGACCATGACGGGCACGAAGGCTGCGGCTGCCACTAGCGGCAAGCACCTCGTCGAGAACGCGCTTCCACGCGTGCGACAACCAGCGAAATAACGGCGAAGGCCGCCTGGAATACCATCCAGGCGGCCTTCGCCGTTGTCGACTCAATCAAGCCGTTACTTCTTATTGCGCATCTGCGCTTCCATCTGGCGTAACAGATCCATATCGGACTTGGGGCCGCCCATTCCCAGGCCGCCCATGCCGCCCAGGCCCATGGCATCCAGACCGGGAATATTGGGCATGCGCATCTTCTTGCCCTTCTTACCCTTTTTGCCCTTCTTGCCACCAGCCTGTGCCTGATTGGCCATCGTGCGCATGCGGCCCATCATCTTGTTCATCTCGCCCCACTGCTTCATAAGGCTGTTGACCTCGGTGGGGGTCACGCCGGCGCCCTTGGCGATACGCGCGCGGCGCTGGCCGTTGATGATGGAGGGACGCAGGCGCTCCTCCTTGGTCATCGACATGATGATGGCCTCGTTCTTGTCAAAGATGCCCTCGTCCAGGTTGCCGCCCATCTGGTTGAGTGCACGCTGACCACCGGGGAGCATGCCCAGGATACCCTTCATGCCACCCATCTTTTTGACGGCTTTCATCTGGTCGAGCATGTCGTTCATGGTAAAGCCCTCGCGCAGCATGCGCTCAGCAGCCTCGAGCTGCTCGGCGTCGGCTGCCTCCTGGGCCTTCTCAATAATACCTACGACATCGCCCATGCCCAGAATGCGCTTGGCCATGCGATCGGGATAGAACGGCTCAAGCGAATCGGGTTTCTCGCCCATGCTCACAAACTTGATGGGCTTGCCGGTCACTTGACGCACCGAAAGTGCGCCACCGCCACGGGCGTCACCGTCGAGCTTGGAGATAATCACACCATCAAAGTCGGTGCGATCGGCGAAGGTCGAGACGACGTTGACGATATCCTGGCCAGTCATGGCATCGACGACCATCAGCACCTGGTCGGGCTTGACGGCCTTCTTGATGTCGACGGCCTCCTGCATCATCTGCTCGTCGATCTGAAGACGACCAGCGGTATCGACGATGACCACGTCGCGCAGGTGGTCAACGGCCTCCTGGATGGCGCCCTTGGCGATGTCGACCGGGTGCGCACCGTCGCCGCGGAAGACCGGTACGCCGATCTCGCCACCGAGTGTGGCCAGCTGATCTGCAGCGGCGGGACGGTAGACGTCGCACGCGGCGAGCAACGGCGAGCGGCCCTGCTTCTTGAGCAGGTAGGCCAGCTTTACGGCCGCCGTGGTCTTACCGGAGCCCTGCAGGCCCACGAGCATGATGACATTGGGAATGCGGTTGCTAAAGACGAGCTTGCTCTCGGTTGAGCCGAGCATCTCGGTGAGCTCGTCAAGTACGATCTTGACGACGTTTTGCGCCGGCGACAGCGACTCCATGACCTCGGCGGTCATGCAGCGCTCCTTGGTCTTGGCAACAAACTCCTTGACGACCTTAAAGTTAACGTCGGCCTCGAGCAGCGCCATGCGAATATCGCGCATGGCCGAAGTAATATCGGCCTCGGTCAGCTTACCCTTGCCGCGCAGGCGGTCAAATGTGTCGTTGAGGCGATCGCTCAGGGAATCAAACACTGGTTACTCCTTAGTTGGACTCGCCCACCAGGGCGCGGCAGAAATCTTTGGCATTAAACTCCTGCAGGTCATCGACCTGCTCGCCCACGCCGATGCGCAGGATCGGGAGCTTGAGCTTCTCGGCCACGGCCATGGCGATACCGCCCTTAGCCGTGCCGTCGAGCTTAGTCATGATAATACCGTCCAGGCCCAGCGCCTCGTTAAACTCGAGCGCCTGGTTCAGACCGTTCTGACCAGTGGCGGCATCGATCACAAGCACGACCGAGACCGGCATGGGACCGGCGGCCATATTGGCGGCGCGCTTACGCGTCACATTGACCACCTTGGCAAGCTCGCGCATGAGCTCGGGGCTCGTGTGCAGACGACCGGCGGTATCGATGAGCACCAGATCGCTGCCGCGCTTATCGGCCTCGTCGAGCACGTCATAGCACACGCTCGCAGGATCGGAGCCGCGGTCACGCTTGATGACGGGAACGCCGGCACGCTGGCCCCACACATCGAGCTGCTCGATGGCGGCGGCGCGGAAGGTGTCGGCCGAACCGATCACCACGTTCTTGCCGCGGGCAGCCATGGCGCTCGCAATCTTGCCAACCGTCGTGGTCTTGCCGGCACCGTTAATGCCCACAAACAGCACGCAGCTCGGCGTATCGGAGAACGGATCGTGCTCGATGGGCACAAAGTGCTGCTCGAGCTGCTCGGCCAAGGCGCGACGGAGTTGCGGGGCGGTCTTGAGGTTCTTCTTAGCCGCGGCATCGCGCAGATCATCGGAAACCTTGATGGCGACCTCGGCGCCCATGTCACCCATGACGAGGGTGTCCTCCAGGTCCTCCCAAAAATCCTCGTCGACCTCGCCGCCAAAGTAGAAGACCTCGTTAAGGGCCTCGCGGCTGCGCTCAAGTCCGCGCGAGAGAACATCGAAGAATCCCATTATGCATTCACGACCTTTCCGGTTTCGCGATCGAGTTTTTGCGAGACGACGCGGCTAACGCCGTCGGCTTGCATCGAGACGCCATAGAGAACGTCAGCGTCCTCCATAGTACGGCGCTGATGCGAAATGACCAAGAGCTGCGTGTCGGAACGCAGCACATCGAGGGCACCGATGAGCTTGGACAGGTTGGCGTCATCAAGTGCCGCCTCGACCTCGTCCAGCACATAGAACGGCACCGTACGCGTGCGATACACGGCAAAGAGCAGGGCGAGCGCCGTCAGGCTCTTCTCGCCACCCGACATGAGCATCATCTTGGTGATGCGCTTGCCGCGCGGCTGCGCCACGACCTCAATGCCCGTCTCGGCCGGATGCTCGGGGTCGGTCATCTCCAGATGCGCCTGGCCACCCGGGAACAGCATGGCGAAGATCTCGCGGAAGTTCGCATCGACCTTCTCAAAGGTCACCAGGAAGGCCTTGCGCATCTTGCGGTCGATCGCCACGGTAATCTTGGTGAGCGCCTTGCGCGCGCTCTCCAAATCGGCGAGCTGTTCCTCGATGTAATCGGCACGGCGCTTGAGCTGCTCGTATTCCTCCATGGCAACCTGGTTCACAGGGCCCAGGTTGTTGATCTGGCGCACGAGTTGGTTAAGCTCGCGCTCGGCGGCGTCGCGATCGGTGGGCGCAGGCAGCATGAGCGCTTCCTCGAGCACCGTGGTACCGTCAGCGGTGATGGCCTTGATGGCAGCCTCGACCTGCACCTCGAGCTTGCCGCGCGCCACCTTGAACTCATTTTGCGTCGTGGCGGCAGCATCGACCCGCTCTTTGGCGCGGGCGACCTCGGTCTTGGCGTCCTCGATGGTCTTCTTAAGCGAAGCCGAGTCCGCTTCCTCGAGCGTTGCCTGATCGCGCAGGCGCGCAGCCCAGTCCGAGGCGCGCTCCAACAGGGCAGAATAGCGCTCGTGCATGGGGTCGACGCGAAGGCGCAGCAGCTCGAGCGAGCGCGAGGCCTGACGCGTCCCGCGGATACGACGGTCGATGCCCTCCAGGCGATGCTCAAGATCGGGCACGCGGCCCTTCAGCGAACGCAGGCGCTCGCTCGTCTGAGCCAGGCGCACCTTAGCGTCGGCGAGCTTGCCGGCGGCCTCGGAATCGTCGCGACGCACGCGATCGAGCTCGTCGTTGGCCTCGGCAATCTGCAGGCCCAGGTCGCTCG
>URSP01000127.1:0-4094 GCA_900550515.1 uncultured Collinsella sp.
CGAGATCTAGTACGGTCTCGTGGGCTCGGAGATGTGTATAAGAGACAGGTTATGGACAATAACTCCGATCTGTTCTATACGTCGAGCCATGTCCCCACACTGAACGAGGTGCGCGGAAAGATCGTCCTGCTGCGTCGATTTAAACTCGCCGGCGACAGTGTAGACGGCCACACGTGGGGCCTCGACCTCACCGAATGGGACGACAAAATCAAGGCGCATTCCGGAAAGTCCATGTGCCTCGTGAAATACGAGCAAGGCTTTGAGGCTGCGGGCAATACGGGCGACAAAGAGCCCTATAGCACAGCGGTATATGCCCAAGACCATTACAGCTGCACGGGATCCAGTAAGATCGACTGGGTCGATATGGCCCTGAAGGCGGCGGCCGAGTTCGAGCCCAGCACCGTAGATATCACTGCCGCGGACGGGACAACGGTGCAGGCAACGGAGCGCTGCTGGTTTATTAACTACACTAGCTGCACGCAAAACAACCCTTTTACCGCAGCGCGAGTGGTCGACGAGCACCTGTACAAGAGCTCGTATATAAACAATACCGGAGTTGAGGGCACAAAAGAGAACTGCCGTAAGCGCATTGGCATCATTGCGTCCGACTTTGTTGATGCCGCACTGGCCCGGAGCATCTACCAGCGCAATTACGATACGCAGCACAAGCAGACAGCTTCGTGCTACCTCCCAGCCCGCATGCACATGACATATGGCGACTCGCTGAGCGACGCCTCGCTCCAGGACGGCAAGACCGTTGGCGAGGGTCATTTCCGCCTTGTCAACAGCAGCAACGTACTCAACGTGGCGGCTTCGGGCCATGCGTTTGCCATCGAATATGTGGATGTCGACGCCTTGGGCAACGAGACCGTTACGGAGCTGCGGGGCTCCGTGCCCATCGATATCGATCCACGCGCGCTGACGCCCCATTTTGAGGGACTCGAAGGCCTTAAGGCCGGCGAAGACGTGCGCGCCAAGATTGCGGCATCACTCGAGGGCAAGCTCGAAACCGATGCCTGCACGGCCCAGCTCGAGTTTGTGCACGACGCGAACGACGCTCCGGGAACGGCGATGGCCGAGGGCGAGGCATTTGCCGCGGGGACGTATTGGGTGTGTGCGAAAGACCTGTTGGGCGACGCGGCGCAAAACTACACGCTTGCCACCGACGGAGCCGCAAGCTTTACCGTAGCGGCCTCGGACAGTGCAGGCGGCGCCGGCACCGGCAGCGGCACGGGTTCCAACGCAGGCAGCGCTGATAAGAATGGTAAGGGCAACAAGGGCAAGGGCTCGGGCGGAAAACTCGCCGACACGGGCGACGGCTCTGGCGTTGCCGCCGGGCTCGCTGCCGCCGCCGTGGCGACGACGGTCGCCGGCGCGGCGATGCTTGCCAATGCCCGCGACAATACCGAGAACGTTAACGAATAGGCAAGCCAGTCTTTTGGGCGCATTAACTCAATCGGGGCGCAGAATACCGTTCTGCGCCCCGATTTTTACCTTAGCCCGAACACCGTTATCGGCTACATCACCATGTTCAGCGCATTCACGAACTCCTGAGCTTGGGAGCGGCTGCTCAGACTAAAGACACAGGCAGTCAACAGCCTGTTACGTAGGAAAACGTCGCGGCCCTTGATCCTGCTGACCCCCGTGATGTCCTTAAGGTAGACAATCTCGGTGTGCCTGCCGCCAAAAGTGCCCTTCTTGAGCACCTCGATACGATTGGGGTAGATCTTAACGTCTTTAAAGCTACCCGAACCTTTGTCCTGGAATAGCAGCGTGTTGTTGTCCATACGCGTCACTCCCGTGGGGTTCGCTAAAACTGTCTCTATGGTCACATTTTAGTCACCGCAAGGCCCCCATGCGAAGGTGCCAAACAGCACAGTAATTCGTGTCCGCGCGAGGCTTTAAACTAAATTCGATAAAGATGCATTCCACAAGAGGAAAGTGGGGCGACAGTGATGGGCGAACTGGTAAACCGTGGAGAATCGGCAATCGTGCCCGAAGGTTTTTACAAGCAGGTCTCCTCGATTCTCAACGCCGCTCGCGACAAGGCCTATACCGCCGTTAACTTTGCGATGGTTGAGGCATATTGGGAGATCGGCAAGAGTATTGTTGATGAACAGGGCGGAGAGGGGCGCGCAGCATATGGAGAGGCATTGATTGCAGGCCTCTCCAGAAGGCTTACCGCGGATTTCGGAAGAGGCTTTGGCATCGCAAACCTTCGCAATATGCGTCAGTTCTTTCTTGCGTTTCCAATTCGCGACGCACTGCGTAGCGAATTGAGCTGGACTCATTACCGCAGGTTGATGCGCATTTCCGACCCTGACGCTCGCACCTGGTACATGAACGAATGCGCCGATTCTCGTTGGAGCACGCGTCAGCTCGAACGCCAGATCAACACCATGCTCCGCGAGCGCCTACTTGCCAGCAAGGACAAGGAGGCCGTCACCCAGGAAATCCAAAAGAGTGCCCCGGCTCGTCGCCCCGAGGATATCATCCGCGACCCATATGTACTGGAGTTTTTAGGTTTCTCGGACGATACTGCGTTTCGCGAGAGCGATCTAGAGCAGGCGCTCATCACGCATCTTCAGAAGTTCCTGCTGGAGCTTGGCCGTGGCTTCGCTTTCGAGGCGCGCCAAAAGCGCATCACCTTTGATGGGCGCCATTTCTATATTGACCTTGTTTTTTACAACTATCTGATGCGCTGCTTCGTGCTCATCGACCTTAAGACGGACGATCTTACGCATCAGGACCTGGGCCAGATGCAAATGTATGTGAACTACTACACGCGCGAGCTCATGAACGAAGGCGACAATCCGCCCATAGGCATCGTGCTCTGCGCGGACAAAAGCGATTCGATCGTCGAGTACACGCTGCCCGAAGACAACGACCAAGTGTTTGCCGCCAAATACCTGCCCTATCTTCCAAGTAAGGAAGAGCTGGCACGCGAGCTGAGTGCCGAGTACCGCGCCATCAATGAAGCGACTAATGGCGAAGCGCAAGGGTAGCAGCACGTTGCGACCGAAGCCACCGCAGCCGTCGCAGGCGCACTCGCGGTTGCGACGCACGCTACGAAACAATACCGGTCATGGACGTCGGCAACGACATTCTAGCCGTGGCTGGCGAGCGTGACCTGACAGGCAAAGACGCGGCCTTCGTCTGATGTGGGTCCATTGGCTGCCACAGAAAAGGGCCGGTTGCAGCCGGCCCTTTAGACGATAGCGCCTGCGTTGCCCGCGTCTCCGAAGTTTAAGCGCTGAGGAGCGGGTTCCGCGGCACAACCTGATTTTACCCAGTGAGGAGGCTCTTTTGCAGCCGCTCCACTGTTTATTTACATCTGGCACCCTCAAACAATCAGACGGCAGCCCGCGCTCCCGTGAGCTGCCCCATATCCCTGGCTATCGCGTCATAAGACTAACCAGCACCGCTCCCCTACTTCCCAAATAGCGCACCCAGCAGACCGCGGCGCTTGGGCTTCTCCTCTCGGTAGGAACCCTCGGCTGCTGCTGCCACCTGGTGCGGCTGCTCGCCGTCTCCACGGCGCACGATCTGGTATAGGAACGGCGATTTAACGTATTTGACCTCGATGGGCGTGGCGTGCACGGTGCTTTCGCTCGACAGCATCACGTTGGGATTGAGCGGTGCCACCACATGCGTCTCGCGCTTGTCACTAAACACCACCGCAGCCGCGCGGCCCGTCTGGCCGTTCACGGCGATGCGCACCTGTTCGCCATCGCGACTATCCGAGGCAGGACGATCGACAAAGTACACCGGCACCATAACCAAGCCGTCCTTGTGCTTGCGGGCCTTGCGCGCCCACGTGCGGATGCTCTTTTTATTGAACCCCAGCACCGCCTCGGCGTCGTTGCCCGCAACGTCGAGCGCCAACTTATCAATAACCACCTGGTCCTTGGTAGACGCATCGACGGAGACAACGCGAAAGTCACCTTCCTGCATGGCCGGGTCAAACGGCCCAACCTTGGCAAAGTCCCACGGCTCCAAAATGCCCATGAGGCGAACGTCCAGGTAGCTTGCCCTGGGATATGCCCAGTCGAGCACCTCGTAGTACACCAGGGTTTCCTTGCTCAGGCCCTTGC
>URSP01000128.1:0-4029 GCA_900550515.1 uncultured Collinsella sp.
AGCTTAAACAGGGCGACCGCCTGGCCGTGATGGGCAAGGTCGAGTTTGCCTACGGTTTTAAGCAGATGGCCTCGCCGCACTTTGAAAAGCTCGATGACGGGCGTGCTGCGGGCACCATCCTGCCGGTCCATTACGTGAGCGATGGCGTGAGCCAGGCGTGGATGCGCCGCATCGTAAGCGGCGCGCTCGAGGTCGTCGGCAATCCGTTCGATCCGATTCCCGCGCCGCTGCGCGCAAAGCGGAAGCTCATGAGCAATGCCCGCGCGTTGCGTTCGATCCACTTTCCATCGAGTATGGCAGAGCGCGATATCGCGCGCGCACGGCTTGCCTACGAGGAGTGCCTCTACCTGCAGCTGGCGCTGCGCCTGCGCAACGTCGGCGGCCTGGTCGATGTGGTTCCCTATGCCCACACCGCGGGCGAGCACCTGGCCGCGCTTAAGCAAGCCCTGCCGTTTTCGCTGAGCGACGAGCAGGAGACCGCGTTCCAAGATATCCTGCGCGATATGTGCGATGGTGGGCGCGTGATGAACCGCCTGCTGCTGGGCGATGTCGGTACCGGTAAGACCGCCGTTGCCGCCTGCGCTCTGGCTGTGGCTGCCGATAGCGGTACGCAGGCCTGCGTTATGGCGCCCACGGGCGTGTTGGCGCGCCAATATGCCGATAAGACCGGCCCTCTGCTCTCGCAGGCGGGCATGTCCTGGGCGCTTCTGACGGGTGCCACGCCGGCCTCAGAGCGCGAGCAGATCCATGCCCAGCTTGAATCGGGCGAGCTCGACGTCCTCTTTGGAACCCACGCGGTGCTTTCGGATAACGTTGCGTTCAATCATCTGTCGCTTGTCGTCATCGACGAGCAGCACCGGTTTGGCGTTGGCCAACGCAACGCCCTACGCGCGAAGGGCCCCGGTGCGGACCTGCTCGTTATGACGGCGACACCGATCCCGCGTACGCTGGCGCTTTCGGTCTACGGCGATCTGGACACGAGTATCATCCGCCATCGGCCCGTCCCTGGCGCTGGCGTGACGACACGCGTGCTCACCGAGTCGAGCCGCGACCTCGCCTATGGCGCCATCCGCGAGGCGCATGAAAAGGGTCAGCAGGCCTACGTGATTTGCCCGCTCGTGGAGCCGAGTGACTCGGCCGATGAGCTTGAAGACGTGCCCTGTATCGCCCGCGACGACGAGGGCCGCGTGACCGTGCCTGTGCCGCTGCACGATACGGCGACCGAGCTCGATCGCCTGCGTCTGGCGTTGCCGGGTCTTGCCATCGAGCGCCTTCACGGCCGTATGCCAGCGGGGGAGAAGGATCGCGTGATCGACGCCTTCAAGCGTGGCGAGATTGACGTGCTCGTCTCGACTACGGTGGTCGAGGTGGGCGTCGACGTGCCCAACGCCACCGTCATGGTCATCGAGAATGGTGAGCGCTTTGGTTTGGCAGCCTTGCACCAGCTGCGCGGGCGCGTAGGCCGCGGCAGCGTGTCGGGAACGTGCCTGGTCATGACGCATTCCAAGGGCAACGGCGGCGCGTCGGCGGCACAAGACCGCCTCCAGTCGCTCGAGAAGACCTCGGACGGCTTTACGCTCGCCCAGATGGACCTGCGCCTGCGCCATGAAGGCGAGATCCTGGGTTATCGCCAGCATGGTGGTGTGACCCTGCGCTTTGTCGACCTGGATGCCGACGAGGAACTGATCGAATGGGCCCATTTGGACGCGGTCGAGCTCTTGCGGTATGCTTGCAACCTTGACTCCGTGGCGACGCGTCCCTTGCGCGATGCGGTCGCCATGCGGTATCGACACATCTTTAAGGAGGTCAGCGGAGGATGAGAATCATCGGCGGCGAATGGCGCGGTCGTAAGATCGAGGAGCCCCGTGGTCGCGATGTCACCCGCCCCACGACTGATCGCGTGCGCGAGGCGTGCGCATCTATGGTCATGTCGGCATTCGATTTCGATCTGGACGAGGTCCGTGTGCTGGACGCCTTTGGCGGCTCCGGTGCCTTAGGGTTAGAGATGCTCTCTCGTGGGGCCCGCTCGCTCACGACGTTTGAGATCGATCGCAACGCCGCGCGGCTCATTACCAAGAATATCGAGTCGCTCTGCCGTGACCGCGCGCGTTGGCGCGTGGTCACGGGCGACATGCTGGCGAGTGCCTCGCGCGGTCGTGTGCCGGGCGGCCCTTTTGATCTGGTCCTGCTCGACCCGCCCTATGCTTTTGGTGCCGAGCCGGTCGAGGAGCTGCTGCAGGACCTGGCTCAGCAGGGTATGCTTGCGTCTGGCGCTTACGCCCTGTTTGAGCATGCCGCCGCCGATGCGGGCGCGCATCCGGCAGGCTTTGAGACTGTACGTGAGAAGCGCTACGGCATTACCTCGGTCGACCTGCTTCGTTGGGTCGGCGATGATGACGGTGAGGGCGATAGTGCCGTCACCGATGCTGACAACAACGATGCCACGACGTTTCAGGAGGGCGCCCATGAATGACACCATCAATCGCGTGATTGTTCCGGGCACCTTCGATCCCATCACGTTTGGCCATATCGATGTGATCCGCCGCGCCCGCCGCATCTTTCCCAGCGTGATCGTCGCTGTTGCAGAGTCGCAGGGTAAAAACGGTGTGGGCACCACGTTTATGCTCGATGAGCGCGTGGCGCTGGCCCGCGAGGCGCTCGGTAATATCGACGGCGTCGAAGTCCTGCCCTTCACTGGCCTCTTGGTCGACTTCGCACGTGAACAGGGGGCGGGTGCCGTGGTCAAGGGCCTGCGCGCTATGACCGACTTTGAGTACGAGCTGCAGCAGGCCGACCTCAATTATCGCTTGGATAGCGAGCTGGAGTCCATCTTTGTCATGAGTGCTCCGCAGTACGGTTACATCTCGAGCTCGGTGGTACGCCAGATTGCGTCGCTTGGGAGCGATGTATCGACGTTTGTCCCACCCAACGTGGTCGAAGCGCTCAGACATCGCTTTTCGTGACGTTTTTTATTGCCTGGTGGCATGTGGTAAACTAGCACGATGATATGTTACCTATGAAAGGAGACCGGATGCCGGGCGAGAATTTTCCTGGCGACAGGATCGTGAGTCTTGTCGACGAGCTCGAGGGGCTCATCGAAGAGGCTAAGACGCCGTTCGGCAAGAACGCCCAGATGAAGGTTGTCGACGCCGACGTCTTCTTTAACATCCTCGACGAGATCCGCATGAGCTATCCCGAGGAATGGCAGAAGTCCCGCCGTATCCTTAAGGAGCGCGAGGAGCTTATGGCTTCCGCCGCCGCTCAGGCCGATTCCATCATCGCCGATGCTCAGCAGCAGGCCCTCACCATTGCCGGTGAGCAGGAGATTGTCCGCTTAGCGCAGCAGCAAGCCGATGACATTCGCGACCGTGCCCAGCAGTATGAGCGCGAGACGCGCTATGCCGCCGAAGATTACGCCGAGCAGGTCTTTACGCACCTCGAGGAGAACCTCAAGAGCCTGACCGGCACCGTCACCCGTTGCCGTCAGCAGCTCAACGAGGGTGCCGCCCAGCAGAATGGTCAGTGGTAATGGCTGAGTTCCCGAACGTCACCGTCGATCTTTCCGAGCAGCTCGAGTTTCCCGGAGACTCGTATCCGCTGACTGGCAAGGTCGATGTCGCCACCTATACGGTGGGCGAGAAGGAGTACCAGCTGCAGGACGGTATTGACTACGACGTGGTCTTTACCAATGCCGGCACCGGTGTTCTGCTCACGGGCATGGTCCGCGCGCACGCAACCGGTGAGTGCGACCGTTGCCTGGAGCCCGCTTCGTTTGATATTGCCGGTGAGATCGAGGAATTCTATCTCTTTAACGAGCCTGAGGATTCCGAGGCCTACGAAGACGGCTACGAGCTGCTGGGCGAGGATCGCATCGTCGATTTGGGTGAGCCCATCAACGACGCGGTCGTCATGGACACGCCGTTCGTTGTTCTGTGCAAGCCCGATTGTCGCGGCCTATGCCCCACATGCGGCATCAATCTCAACGTCGAGCAATGCGATTGCGCCGCCCAGGCAGAGGCAGAATGGGCC
>URSP01000129.1:0-4002 GCA_900550515.1 uncultured Collinsella sp.
TGGAGGCCGCCGCCTCTGCCATGCGCACCCGCCTCATCGTCTCGATCGTATTCCTCGTCCCACTGTTCTACATAGGCATGGGGCACATGCTCGGCTGGCCGCTGCCCGGCATCTTCACCGACCACACCCACAGCATGACGCTCGCGCTCACCGAGCTCGTCCTGCTCATTCCCATCGTCTACGTCAACGACGCGTACTTTATCAACGGGTTTAAATCACTCGCACACGGCGCGCCTACCATGGACGCCCTTATTGCCGTGGGCGCCACCGCCTCCATCGCCTGGTCGCTCTACGCCATGTTCATCATGGCCGACCAATTAGCCGCGGGCCAGGTCCACGAGGCCATGATGACGGGCATGGACAACCTGTATTTTGAGAGTGCGGGCACGATCCTGTCGCTGGTCACCGTGGGCAAATACCTCGAGACGCGCAGCAAGTCCAAGACCGGCGGCGCCATCGAGGCGCTGATCGACCTGGCGCCCAAGACCGCGACCGTCGTGGCAGAGGACGGCAGCGAGGCCACCGTCGACGTCGACAGTATCCTTCCCGGCCAGGTCCTGCGTGTGCGCCCCGGCGAGTCCATCCCTGTCGATGGCGTGGTGCTCGAGGGCAGCTCGGCCGTGGACGAGAGCGCGCTCACCGGCGAGTCCATCCCCGTGGAGAAGACCGCCGGCGCCACCGTCAACGCCGCCACCGTCAACCGCACCGGATCGTTTACCTTCCGCGCTACGCGTGTGGGCGCTGACACGTCGCTCGCCAAGATTATCCAGCTCGTCGAGGACGCCAATGCCACCAAGGCGCCCATTGCTCGACTGGCCGACAAGGTCGCCGGCGTGTTCGTGCCCGCGGTGTTTGTAATCTCCGCCGTGACCTTTGTGGTGTGGATGGCACTGACCAGCGACGTGAATGAGGCGCTCACCTCCGCCGTCGCTGTGCTGGTGATCAGCTGCCCGTGTGCGCTGGGCTTGGCCACGCCCGTCGCTATTATGGTCGGCACCGGCAAGGGCGCCGAGATGGGCATTCTCTTTAAGAGCGCCGAGGCGCTGGAGAACCTGCGCAGCGTGGGCACCGTGGTGCTCGATAAGACGGGCACAGTCACCCGCGGCAAGCCTGCCGTGACCGACATTGTGGTTGCCGCGCGCGCCGACGGCTCGCCCGCCATGAGCGAAAAGGCGCTGCTCAAGCTGGCCGCCGCGCTGGAACGCTCAAGCGAGCACCCGCTGGCCGAGGCGATTATGGCCGAGTGCGAGGCACGCGGAATTGTCGCGCGTATGGTTGAGGACTTTGCCGCCGTGCCCGGACGAGGCGTTACAGCGCGCGAGGGGCAAAACCTCATCGCCGCCGGCAACGTACGCCTGATGGACGAGCTGGGCGTGGTGGTGCCCGCCGGCCTTGCCGAACAGTTCGCCGCCGAAGGCAAGACGCCGCTGTTCTTTGCCAAAAACGGCGAGCTTGCCGGCACCATTGCCGTGGCTGACGAGGTCAAGGAAACGAGCGCCGAGGCCATCGCCGCGCTCCGCAAGCTCGGCGTCGACGTGCGCATGCTCACCGGCGACAACCGTGTGACGGCCAAAGCAATCGCCCGCCGCGTGGGACTGAACAGCAAGCAGGTCATCGCCGACGTCCTCCCCGCCGACAAGGAGCGCCACGTGCGCGAGCTGCAGGATGCGGGCGGCAAGGTCGCCATGGTGGGCGACGGCATCAACGACTCCCCCGCCCTGGCGCGCGCCGACGTGGGCCTTGCCATCGGCACCGGCGCCGACATCGCCAAGGAAGGGGCAGATGTGGTGCTCATGCGCAGCGACCTCATGGACGTCGCCCGCGCCATCGAGCTGTCGCGCGCCACGATCCGCAACATCAAGCAGGACCTGTTCTGGGCGCTGTTCTACAACGGCATCGGCATTCCGCTGGCGGCGGGCGTGTTCTTCCCGCTCACCGGGTGGCAGCTCTCGCCCATGTTTGGCGCCGCAGCGATGAGCCTGTCGAGCGTCTGCGTCGTGTCCAATGCCCTGCGCTTAAAATCCTTTATGCCTAAAGTGGCAAAATAGGATCACTATTACGTTCATTTAGAACGGGTTTTCCAGGTACCCGAGATTGACCTGAAAGAGGAGCGACGCGTACTTTGGTACGCGAGCGACGGCTTGAAGGTCAAGGTCGGGTGCCTGGGAAAGCCGACACAACAGAGAGGAATACCTATGCGATACACAATCAAGACTTCCGGCCTTATGTGCGGCCACTGCGACGCCACTGTCGAGACGGCACTGCTCAACGTTGCCGGCGTGACCGACGCCGACGCCGATCACGAGACCCAGACCGTCCAGGTGGAGTGCGCCGACACCGTGACCCCCGAGCAGCTCGCCGCCGCCGTCGAGGGCGCCGGTAAGAAATTCCATGCCCTGTCCGTGACCGCCGCGTAGCAGGCGCCACCTGCCCCCTCAGAAGTTGCGGTGAAATACGGACTGTTGAGCCGCCCTAGGCCCTTAAACAGTCCGTATTTCACCGCAACTGACAGGGGGGCATCCGGAAGATCGACCAGAAACGAGGACCCGCCATGATGGCAGACCATAAATCGGTGACCCGTATGCTCAAGACGGCACGCGGACAGATCGACGGCATCCTGCGAATGGTCGAGGAGGACCGTTACTGCGTCGACATCTCCACGCAGCTCATGGCCACGCAGGCGCTCATCGCGCGCATCAACGCCGACGTGCTCAAGGCGCATATCGAGGGCTGCGTGACTTCGGCAATCGAATCGGGCGACGAAGACCTCAAAGCCGCCAAGCTCGCCGAGATCGAACGCGTCGTCGACAAGCTCTCCAAGTAATTGGGGCATTGAGGACAGACTTCTTTGCACCGTCTTGGTATTCCGGGGACAGGTATGTTTGCACCACATTGGTGCAGATTAACCTGTCCCCCTTGCTCTAAATCGGGTATAAAGGCGTGCAGCATATCGAACGAAAGGCAATTTGCATGAATGACTTTATGAAGGGTCGCAATGGTGCCGATGAACTCACCATCGTGATGGGTTTTGCCGGCATCGTCATCGCGATGATCGGATCGATAGCCCGCATCCAGTGGCTCAGCTGGATCGCCATCGCCGTTATCGTGATTGGCGTGCTGCGCGGCCTGTCCAAAAACGTCGACGCACGTCGCAAGGAGAACGAGGCCTTTGTCGCCGCGACCGCGAACGTCCCCGGCCTGGGCAAGTTCGTCGCCAGCTTGAGCGGTGGAACTGCAGCGGCCAGCACCTCGCGCGCAGCTGGAACAAGCAAGGAAGACTTTGAGCGTGCCAAGCGCACGGCCAAGAAGATGTGGAAGGGCCGCAAGACCACGGCATACCTCAAGTGCCCCAACTGCGGTCAGATGCTCTCCGTCCCCAAAGGCAAGGGCAAGATTCGCGTCACCTGCCCCAAGTGCCACGCCAAGATGGAAACCCGCTCCTAGCGCCCGCACATGGGACAAATGCATCAGAAGTGTTTGTCCTGCATCTTACATATTTGTCGATAAAAAAGCCGAGGCCTCGTGTTGAGACCTCGGCTTTTTGTATGCGACAACGGAGCTGTCCCTTTGTCTCGTCTACGCCACGCCGTCGCGGGCGAGCTCCTCGGCCAGTGCCTCGGACGGCATGGCCATAATCGTGTCGAGCTCGGCGTCCACCTCGGGGATACGCTTCACCTTGAGTTTGCGTACCAGATGGCCACGACACATCACGTGCATCGGCTCACGCAGGGCGCGCAGCTCATCGAGCGGGTTCTCGCGCGTCACCAGGATATCGGCGGCCTTACCGCACTCGATCGTGCCGGTCTCGCCGCCCAGCCCCAGCAGCTCAGCATTGACTTGCGTAGCCGTATGCAGTGCAAAGGCATTGCTCACTTTGACGTACTTGGCAAAATAGACCACCTCACGCCACATGTCGTACTGCGTCACGAACGGGCAGCTCGAGTCCGTGCCAAGGCCCACCTTAACGCCAGCTTCCAGTGCGGCACGGGCGCTCTCGATGAT
>URSP01000130.1:0-3981 GCA_900550515.1 uncultured Collinsella sp.
AGCACGCGGCTGTTAACCGCGCTGTTGTAGGTTCGAGTCCTACCCGGGGAGCCAGAATTTTTCAGCCCTTTCTGTTGGGCTTTAAATTCCTCGGTAGCTCAATGGTAGAGCACGCGGCTGTTAACCGCGCTGTTGTAGGTTCGAGTCCTACCCGGGGAGCCAGGTTGTAAAACCCGTCGCGTATGCGGCGGGTTTTTTCATGCCGCGATCGCCGTTCGCAAACGTTACCGTATCAACATTTCGTGTCGAGGATGTAATCCCGAGGCCCGCCACCTCAACATGGCGCGGTCGTTGTAGAATATTGCAATGATTGCTCCCACGACATGGTGCCGCGAGCACCAAGAAAAGGAGATTCTTGTGTCTGAGACCATTAACGGCAGCCTGAGCGTCTCGAACGACGTTATTGCCGATATTGCCGGTTATGCCGCGATGACGTGCTATGGCGTTGTCGGTATGGCTGAGCAGCTCCAGGGCGCCGAGAGCGTGCGCCTGCTTGCCGGTCAGCGCCTCCGCAAGGGCGTGCTTGTCTCCGCCGACGAGAACGGCCTTACGGTCGATCTTCACGTCGTGCTCGAGAACGGCGTCAACATGAAGTCCGTCTGCCACAATCTTTCGAGCTCCGTTGCCTTCACCCTGCAGGAGATCGCCCAGATCGATCCCGCCAGCCTTAAGATCGGCATTCACATCGACGCGCTCAAGAGCCGTCTGAACTAGCATCCGAACACGGAGATTTCACCACTCATGATTGCAAAGACCATTCGCACCTGTTTTCCGATCGCTGCGGCTGCCGTTTCCGACAAGGCCGAGGAGATCAACAAGCTCAACGTCTTCCCCGTACCCGACGGTGACACCGGCACCAACATGTCGCTCACGCTCGCCTCGGTGACCAAGGAGCTTTCTGCTCTTCCCGCCGATGCCGATATGGAGGCCATCGCTGGCGCCATCACCCACGGCTCCCTGATGGGTGCCCGCGGCAACTCCGGCGTTATTACTTCGCAGATTCTTCGTGGCGTGGCCGAGGGCCTTGTCTCTGCCGACGAGCCTATTACGTCCGCCAACATTGCCTTCGCCTTCCGTCGTGCCGTCAAGGTTGCCTTCCAGGCTGTCCGCAAGCCCATCGAGGGCACGATCCTCACGGTCCTGCGCGATGTCTCGACCAAGGCCGACGAGTGCGAGAAGAAGAAGTTCTCGGCCGAGGACGCGCTTGATGCCATCGTCGTCGAGGCCTACCAGTCCGTCGCCCGCACGCCCGATCTGCTGCCCGTTCTGAAGGAGAACGGCGTGGTCGACTCCGGCGCCTTTGGCTTTGCCATCTTCCTGGAGAACTTTGTTGCCGCCGCGCTCGGCCGTAGCACCGTTGTCGAGGATTTCTCCGCCACGTTTGATTCTGCCGGCTCTGCCCGCGATGCCGCTCTCGGCCGCGTTGAGATCGAGGCTAACGACGACTGGGAGGGCTCGGAGTTCCGTTACTGCAATGAGTTCCTGTTTAAGGCCGACGCCCCGTTTGACGAGGACGAGTGCCTTAAGTTCCTGGGCTCCATGGGCGACTGCGAGCTGCTCGTGGGCGCTTACCCCGATTACAAGATTCACGTGCACTCCAACACCCCTAACTTGGTGCTCGAGCACATGCTACAGCTTGGTCAGATCTACGAGGTCTTTATCCACAACATGGAGATGGAGGCCCACGACCGTACCGCCAAGATTCATGAGGACCAGGAGAAGGCTGCCGAGCCCGCCAAGGCGCTGGGCTTTGTCGCCGTTGCCGCCGGTTCGGGCGAGGCCGACATCCTCAAGTCCCTTGGCGTCGACGTGGTCGTCTCCGGTGGCCAGACTATGAATCCCTCGACCGCCGACCTGCTGGGCGCGGTGGACCAGGTCAACGCGACCTCGGTCATCATCTTGCCCAACAACGGCAACATCCGCATGGCTGCCGAGGCCGCAGCTTCTGCCTGCACCGACAAGAAGGTCGCCGTCGTTCCCACCAAGACCGTCCCGCAGGCCTTCTCCGCGCTGTTCGCAGTCCTGCCCGATTCCGAGCTCGAGGATGCCGTCGCCGCCATGGTCGACGCCATCAGCGAGGTCCGCGATGGCGAGGTCACCCGCGCCGTGCGCGATTCCAGCGCCTCTGACGGCTCGCCGATTCACTCCGGCGACGTCATGGGTATCATTGCCGGTTCCATCGACGTAGTCGGCTCCGATGTGAAGCAGGTCACGCTCGACTGCATCAACCGTATGCAGGAGGAAGAGGAGGGCGACGCGCTGACGATTCTGGCCGGCGAGGAACTGTCCGACGAGGCCTTCCAGGAGATCGTCGACGCTATCGAGGAGGCTCAGCCCGATCTGGAGATCGACGCCCATCGTGGCGAGCAGCCGCTCTATCCCGTGATCTTCTCGATCGAGTAGGCATCTGCCCATGTCCGAGCTCTGCTCCGTGCCGCGCGTCTCGGAGCGCTTTGCCCAGAGCAATGCGCTCGACGAGGATATCGCGCGACTCAAATATGTTTCGGGTAAACGCGAGGAGGCCCTTCGCCGTCTGGGAATTCGGACGGTGGGGGACCTCCTTCTCCATATTCCCCATCGCTACCTGGACTTTACTCGCTCGTGGTCCATCGAGATGGCGCCCATCGGTACCGTGTGTACCATCATCGCCACGGTCGATCGTATTGTTCAAAAGCAGCCCCGTCCGCGTATGCAGGTGACTGAGGTCTCGCTCGTGGACGAGACGGGCGTGCTGCAAGTCGCCTTTTTCCGTCAGCCTTGGATTGCCCAACAGCTTAAACAGGGCGACCGCCTGGCCGTGATGGGCAAGGTCGAGTTTGCCTACGGCTTTAAGCAGATGGCCTCGCCCCACTTTGAAAAGCTCGAGGACGGGCGCGCCGCGGGTACCATTTTGCCGGTCCACTACGTAAGTGACGGCGTGAGCCAGGCATGGATGCGCCGTATCGTGAGCGGTGCGCTCGAAGTGGTCTCCAATCCGTTCGACCCCATTCCCGCGCCGCTGCGCGCAAAGCGCAAGCTCATGAGCAATGCCCGTGCCCTGCGCTCGATTCACTTTCCCTCGAGCATGGCCGAGCGCGACATCGCGCGCCGGCGTCTTGCCTACGAGGAGTGTCTCTGCTTGCAGCTCGCGCTGCGTCTGCGCAACGATGGCGGTATGGTCGACGTGGTGCCTTATGCGCATGCCTCGGGCGAGCATTTGGCTGCGCTTAAACAGGCCCTGCCGTTTTCGCTGAGCGATGAGCAGGAGGCTGCATTTCAAGACGTTCTGCATGACATGTGCGATGGTGGTCGTGTGATGAACCGTCTGCTGCTGGGCGACGTCGGTACCGGTAAGACCGCCGTTGCCGCCTGCGCGTTGGCGGTTGCGGCCGATAGCGGCACCCAGGCGTGCGTTATGGCACCCACGGGCGTGCTGGCGCGTCAATATGCCGATAAGACCGGCCCCTTGCTCTCGCAGGCTGGCATGACCTGGGCGCTCCTGACGGGCGCCACGCCGGCGGCCGAGCGTGAGCAGATTCATGCTCGCCTCCAGTCTGGCGAGCTCGACGTGCTCTTTGGTACCCATGCGGTGCTTTCGGAGAACGTCACGTTCAAGCATTTGTCGCTTGTGGTGATCGACGAGCAGCACCGCTTTGGCGTAGGCCAGCGTAACGCTCTACGCGCAAAAGGCCCGGGTGCCGACTTGCTGGTCATGACTGCCACGCCGATTCCGCGCACGCTGGCGCTTTCGGTGTACGGCGACCTGGATACGAGCATCATCCGCCATCGTCCCGTTCCGGGTGCCGGCGTGACGACGCGCGTCCTCACCGAGTCGAGTCGCGACTTGGCCTATGGCGCCATTCGCGAGGCGCACGAAAACGGGCAGCAAGCCTACGTGATCTGTCCGCTCGTGGAGCCGAGCGATTCGGCCGATGAACTCGAAGACGTACCCGGCACCGCTCGCGACCTGTCTCTTATACACATCTCCGAGCCCACGAGACC
>URSP01000131.1:0-3963 GCA_900550515.1 uncultured Collinsella sp.
AGATCGGCGTGCCCGTGGCCGTGCAGGACGGCTGCATCCAGGTGGCGTTTATGTTTATCACCGTCATCGCCAACCACCGAGGGCTCGTCGACGCCGCCGCCGTGGGCCTGGTCGAAAAGATGATCAGCTTTTTGTTCATTGTGCCGAGCTCCATGGGCGCCACCGTCAGCGCACTCACGGCGCAAAATGCCGGCGCGGGCAAGGGCGACCGCGCGCGTCAGGTGCTCAAGGACGCCATGACCATCTCGGTAGTGTACGGCTGCCTAATCACAGTGCTGATGTGGCTAGTGGCACCGGCGTTTATCGGCTTTTTTGCCAAGGACCCCGCAGTGGTCGCGGCCGGTACCGGCTATATGCGCAGCTATATTTTTGACGCAATCTTTGCCGGCATCCACATTTGCTTTAGCGGCTTTTTCGCCGCGTATGGCAAGAGCTACATCGGCTTTGCGCACAACGTGCTGGCCGTGGCGCTCATTCGCGTGCCGGGCGCGTGGCTGCTGTCGAACGCCTATTCTGACACGCTGTTTCCCATGGGCATCGCTTCGCCGTGCGGATCGATTTTGTCGGCAGTCATCTGTGTTGTCGCGTTTACCGTGCTCAACCGGCGCGGGGCTTTTGACAAGTTGGCAGCGTAGCGGGACGACGCGAAATCGCCCTTATCGACGACATCATCAGCGACGACCCGGCGACCCAAGTGACGCGGATCGCGGTGCCGGTTGCCCCGTCCAAATAAGAACTGCCCAGAAAACGTTCGGCTGAAGGCAGAATCTTGACGTTATAGGCCATATTTTGCCTCAAGGTCATCGAGAGCCTCAAAGGCATCACGCGCCATGCCAGCAGCACGCTCCCGCTCGGCCACAGCTATACGAGCCATCAGACGAGCCTTAGCCTGTTCCTGAACCATGAGGTCGTAGTCCTCGGATCGAAGTACAACAAATTTGCTATAGCCGTTTTTTGTAACAGTCACTGGACCAGGAGCCTCCCAACAAGCTCGCTAAACGCCGGGGACAGTCCCCGATATGGCGGTTTTACTCCTCCGGAATCGGAAACGCACGGATGAACTCTGCAGGCGAGAAGGTCTTGATGGTCGAGCGCACAAAAGCGGCGCGGTCACGCGTGATGATAAAGTCCACGCCGGCACGCTCGGCCATCGCACGGATACAGCCGTCCTCAAAGTCCGGCTCATCGGAATAGGCGGAGGTAAAACAAGCTTCTTGGTCGAGAGGCTCTACCGAGTAGCTCTTAAGACAGTCGCGCACTACCTCGCGGGCGCGCGCCTCGCCTGCCTGTTTAGTGAGAATGTAGTACGCGTCCTTGAGAGAGCAGGCCGAAACAACACCCTCGATAAGCCCCACGTCAACGAGCCCCTTGATCGTTCGCGCCGCCCCATGCTCCGGCCGGCCCGGCAGCACGCAATCGAGCAGAAAATTGGTATCGAGAAATGCCCTCATAGGTAGCGCTCCCTCGCGACGCGCTTTTCATCTTCAACCGTCATCGTATCGAGCGGCGTTCCCTTTGGCATGTTAGCCACGATATCGAGATACTCCTGGTAGTCCTCATTCTCCGCGAGCATCTCACGGATCTCCTTCCAGGTGATCTTGGGATGCCACATCGTACCCACGTCGCGCTTGGGCTTGCCCGTGCCGCACGTCGGTTTTGCGCCCCCACGCTCCTGGGCAGCGTCATATTCCACCGTAACTGGACCTTCATAGTCGAGCGGCACGATCTTGAACAACGGCTTGCTCCGCTTGAAGACCACAACCTCCTCGCCCTCATTGGCAACCTTTTCGGCCACCTGCGTAAGGTTTTGGCGCAACTCCGAAAACGCGACGGTAACCATAACTGCTCCTCTCAACATATATCTTCACTGCTGAGTATACACGTTAATGTTAATGTTAAAGTGTATAAAACTCATCACAATGGGGCAGCCCGTTGTGGGACCTCACTGCGGGGCCCCTTTGCTTTGTATGAATCTTCTATCGCTCCGGAACGACACCGCTCCGCAGGGTCACCCTCAGCAACCTACATGACGCGGATCATGCTGCCCGCCACCACGCCCAAATAAAAACCTCCCGGAAAGTATCAACCTTTCCGGGAGGTTTTCTAATTTGATTATCGATGTCCTAAGCCTGTGGCACCTCACCAGTAGCCAGGATCTGCTCGAGTGCGTCCTCGTCCAGCACGGGTACGCCCAGCTGCTCGGCTTTGGTGAGCTTGGAGCCCGCTTTGGGGCCAGCGACCAGATAGCTCGTCTTCTTTGACACGCTGCCCGAAACCTTGGCGCCGAGCACCTTGAGCGCCGCGCCCGCCTCGTCGCGGGTGCGGTTGACAAGCGTACCGGTCAGCACAAACGTCAGACCCGCGAGCGGCTGTGCGTCGGCGAGCTCGCCCGCCACGCCAGCGTCGGCTGCAGCTTGCGCGTGCGCGACGCCCAGGTCGACCTCGAGCGACAGACCCGCTTGGCGCAGACGCTCCAGCACGGCCAGGTTTTCGGGCACGGCCAGGAACTGCTTAACGCTCGCCGCAATCTTGGGACCGATGCCCTCGCACTCGGCGATGTCCTCTTCGCTCGCCAAGATGAGCTTGTCGATCGACAGGAATCGCTCGGCGATGACCTCGCCCACGCTCTTGCCCACGTGGCGGATGCCCAGAGCAAACAGCACGCGACCGAGCGGCTGGCTCTTGGACTTGTTGAGCTCGGCGATGATTTTCTCGGCCGTCTTGAGGCCTACCGGAATGGGGTCGCCCTTCTTGACGCCTTTTTTGCTGTTGGAGCTAGCGTACACGCGCCCCGTGTCCAGTCCGGCGATGTCGTCGACGGTGAGCTGATAGAAGTCCGCGACGTCGTGGATCAGGCCGGCGGCGATCATCTTGTCGACGATCTCGTCGCCTAGGCCGTCGACGTCCATGCAGCCGCGGCTCACCCAGTGGAGCAAGCGCTCCTTGAGCTGCGCGGGGCAGTCGATGGACACGCAGCGGTAAGCGACCTCGCCGTCCTCGTGGACCACGGGGCTGCCGCACACGGGGCAGACCTCGGGCATGTGCCAGTCGACCGAATCGGCCGGGCGCTTGTCGAGCACCGGGCCCACGACCTCCGGGATTACGTCGCCTGCCTTGTGCACGATGATGGTATCGCCCTCGCGCACGTTTTTGCGGCGGATCTCGTCAATGTTGTGCAGTGTGGCGCGCGCGATGGTGGAGCCGGCGACCGTCACCGGATCGAACTCGGCGACCGGCGTGAGCACACCGGTGCGGCCCACCTGGATGCGAATCTCGCGCAGGACGGTCTGCTTTTCCTCGGGCGGGAACTTAAAGGCAATGGCCCAGCGCGGCGCGCGGGCGGTAAAGCCCAGGTCGAGCTGCTGCTGGAAGCTGTCGACCTTTACGACCACGCCGTCGATGTCGTAGTCCAAGTCGCCGCGGTGCTCGAGGGCCTGGGCGCAGAACTCGTGGACCTCGGCCGGCGTGGCGCAGCGTGCCACGTTGGGGTTGACGCTAAAGCCGGCGCTACGCAGCCAATCGAGAAACTCACGCTGGCTGTGGACGTGCAACGGGTCGGTATCGGCGATGGCATAGATAAAGGTGGCCAGGTCGCGGCGCGCCGTGACCTTGGGGTCCTTTTGGCGCAGGCTGCCGGCGGCGGCGTTGCGCGGGTTGGCGAAGGGGTCGCGGCCCTCGGCATCGGCCTCTTCATTCAGACGCACAAAGCTGCCCTTGGGCATATAGACCTCGCCGCGTACCTCAATGGTGCGCTCGCGGTCGGCGCCCATGTGGGCGAGCGCCGGCTCGGACAGGTGCATGGGCACATCCTTGATAGTACGGACGTTGAGCGACACGTCCTCGCCCGTGGTGCCATCGCCACGTGTGGCTGCGCGTACGAAGGTGCCGTTTTGGTAAGTAAGGGCCACGCCCAGACCGTCGATCTTAAGCTGTCTCTTATACACATCTCCGAGCCCACGAGAC
>URSP01000132.1:0-3957 GCA_900550515.1 uncultured Collinsella sp.
AAGGACATGCTCGACATCCGCAAGCGCTTCGAGCCGCGCGCCGAGGAGCTCGCCAAGAAGTACGCCCTGGCCCCCTACACCATGTTCATCGGCTCCGGCGCCCTGTGGGGCGAGACGATCCTGTTCTCGATGTGCATCCTGGAGGAGATGCAGTGGAAGCGCACCCGCTACATCACCTCGGCCGACTTCTTCCACGGCACCCTCGAGCTCGTGGAGCCCGGCGTCCCGGTCTTCCTGTTCATGGGCGAGGACGAGAACCGCAAGCTCGACGAGCGCGTCCGCGCCTTCCTGACCCGCGGCGTGACCGGCGACACCGACATCAACATCATCGACACCGCCGAGTTCGCGATCCCCGGCCTTGACGACGAGTTCCGCGTCATCGTGTCTCCGTGGATCCTCTCCTCGCTGATTACCGATCGCCTTGCCGCTTACTACGAGACGGTCACCAAGCACAACCTCAACTACCGTCGTTACTATCACCAGTTCGACTACTAAGAGCAAATAACGTTTATGTAATTGGGCCCCGCTCCTATATGGAACGGGGCCTCGTTTAGGTTGGAGAGTAATTATGAGCTACCCCCTGCTTGCCGTCATGAATATCAGCCATCGTTATTTTGACCTTGAGGAATTCTTTTCTTCGGCAGCGGCCTCGGGCTACACGTGTTGCGAGCTTTGGACCGGGGCGATGCATCTGTATGTTGATTGCCATGGATACGATTCGCTCGAGCAGGTGCGGGAGCTGTCACAGCGGTATGGCGTTCGGATTGTGGGGCTTTGTCCCGAACAGAACAACCCCAAGCCGTGGAATATTGCGGCGCGTGGGAATGAGGCGCGCGCCCGCACGCTCGCGTACTTTAAGAACGTTGTGGATATCGCGGCGGAACTTGGAGCCGAGCAGGTCATGGTCTCGAGTGGCTGGGCATTTTTGAACGAGCCGATCGAGGACGCGTGGGGTCGCAGCGCCTCGATGCTGCGTGCGATTGCCGAGCATGCGGGAGAACGCGGCGTGCGACTGGTGCTCGAGGCCCTACAGCCGGTTGAGTCGATGATCGTGAACTCGGCGGCCGATACGAAGCGCATGATCGAGGCAGTTGATCATCCGGCACTTAAGGCGTGTCTGGATTTGGGCGCTATGGCGGTGGCGGGGGATACCATCGACGATTATTTCGATCTGCTTGGCGATGATGTCGCCCACGTGCATTTTGTCGATGTTGCGGCAGACGGCACGACGCATCTTGCCTGGGGTGACGGCGACCGCGATATGCGCGCCGACCTGGATAGGCTGGTGGCGCGCGGCTATCGCGGAGTTGTTTCGGCCGAGACCTATGACTGGCGCTATTTTGCTGACCCCGCAGCTGCCGATGCACAGGTAATGGCAGAGTATCGTCGTGCGATTGGCGCCTAGGTGGGGTTGGGTTGCGGCAACCTGCCCCATGTCTCCAAATGAATACGGTGTGAGCGGCTGCGACGGATTTTCCCCGCAAGCACTCTAGTATGCTAAAGTACCCAGAAGACCGGCGGAGCTATGCTGGTCTTCTGTTCTATATGAAACACAGCATGAGGAGGCTCACCAGATGACGGCCACACCGTGGGGATTCCGGGACATATTGCCCGAGGAGGCTCAGGCGCGCGAGGAGATTGCGCTGACGGTGAAGGGCTGCTTTAGGGAGCATCATTACCTTCCGGTCGAGACGCCGCTGCTCGAGGACAAGGGTTCGCTCGAGGAAGGCGGTCGCATCGCGGACACGCCGTTTAAGCTCTTTGACGATGATGGCCGCCTGCTGGTGGTCCGTCCCGACAACACACTGCCGATCGTTCGCCTGGTTTCGACTCGCATGCGCGCGGCCGATCTGCCGCTGCGCCTGCGCT
Organism: uncultured Collinsella sp.; assembly: GCA_900550515.1. Taxonomy (GTDB): domain Bacteria; phylum Actinomycetota; class Coriobacteriia; order Coriobacteriales; family Coriobacteriaceae; genus Collinsella. The sequence goes on from URSP01000132.1 coordinate 1,870, forward strand.
ACGAGGCGCCGGTGGTCCGCGAGTGTCAGCGCAATGCCGGCGGCTCGCGTCAGTTTACGCAACTGGGTTTTGAGCTCATCGGCGCGGGCGACACCGCGGGCGATGTCGAGATTGTCTCACTGGTCGCCGAGGCCGTGCGTAAGCTGGCACTGCCCGATGCGCGCATTATCGCGGGTAGCGTGCGTCCGTTTAAGGAACTGCTCGCGGCGTGCGAGGATCGCGAGCTGGCCGCTGAGGCCCTGCGCTGCGTGCACGCCAACGACTTTGTGGGCCTCGATGCCCGCGTGGCTGCAAGCGCCGAGCCCGATGCCGTCAAGGCCGCCATTAGCGAGCTGCCGCGTCTACACGGTGGCCCCGAAGTGCTCGACCGCGTTGACGCGTTGCTGGTTGCCGCCGGTATCGTCGCGCCGCTCACGCGCGAGCTGCGTGCCCTGGTCGAGGGCCTGGCTCCCGAGGACGCCCAGGTACTGTCCTTCGACTTCTCCATCATGAACTCGTTTGATTACTACACGGGCTTGGTTTTTAAGGCCTATGCCGGTGGCTTGCCCGATCCGGTCGGTTCGGGCGGACGCTACGACTCCATCTTTACCGGCGCATTTGGCGACGGCATCGAGGTGCCGGCGGCGGGCTTTGCCTTTTCGCTCGAGCGTCTGGAGGCCGCGCATACCTCGGCCGAGGACGCTGCTTCCGATGGTGACCATGCCGTGGGCCGTGGCGCCGAGGGTCCACTGCGCATCGCCGTGCCCAAGGGCTCGCTCAAGGCCGACACGCTCGACGTGCTCGAGGCCGCGGGCTTGGACGTCTCTGAACTGCGTGACCCCGGCCGTCACCTGATTGTGCGCGGTCGCGACACGCGTGTCGGCGAGGGCACGGTCGGCGATATCGAGTTTGTCATCGTGCGTCCCAGCGACGCGCCCGCCTTTGTGGGCTGTGGCGGTGCCGACTGCGGCATCTGCGGTTGGGATTCGCTTATCGAGGCAGACCTCAACTTGCTGCAGCTGGTCGACCTGGGCTACGGCCTGTGCACGTTTATCGAGGCGGAGCCCGCGTGGCGCGCTGGCCAGGTCGAGCGCAACTATGCCCGTCGCGGTTCTCTTCGCGTGGCCACCAAGTACCCGCGCATCGCGAGCGCTTGGTATGCCGAACGCGGCGTGAATGCCGATATCGTCTCGTTGCACGGTAACATCGAGCTGGGCCCCATCGTCGGTATGACCGACCGTATCGTGGACATTACCGCCACGGGCGCCACCCTGCGCGATAACGACCTGGTTATTACTGGTCGCATTATGGACTGCACGGCGCGCTTCTTTGTCAATCCGGGTGCCGCGCGCCTGGATCCGCGCGTACGCAATCTTGCCGATCGCTTGGCAGCTGCTGTTAAGGACAAGCATTTTGAGCCCGTCGCGGGTTCGGCACAATAGCGCGAGCACGCACGGGCGCCCCAACGTACGGGCTGCGGGTCGACTGGCGCCGCCGTCCGGCCTCTCGTTTTTCAAACGCAACCTCGACCGATAGGGGATACCGAAATGAAGACCATCAAGCTTGCTCCCGGTGAGCGCCTCGTTACCAACCAGCTCAACCGCAAGGGCGTGCTGCCGCAAAACATCGTCGACGCCGCCCGCGATATCGTGGCCAACGTGCGCGCCAACGGCGATGCCGCGGTGCGCGATTATTGCCAGCGTTTTGACGGCGTTGAGCTGCAGAGTTTTCGCCTGCCGCAGGAGCAGATTGATGCTGCACTCGAAGGCCTCGATCCCGCTTTTGTCGCGGCGCTCGAAAAGGCTGCACACCAGATTCGCGAGTTCCACCAGCGCGAGGTCGAGCAGAGCTGGTTTACCACGCGCCCGGACGGCACGATGCTCGGCGTTAAGGTGACCCCGCTTGCTGCGGCCGGTATCTACGTGCCGGGCGGTCGTGCACAGTACCCTTCCACCGTGCTTATGAACGCCATTCCCGCCAAGGTGGCCGGCGTCAAACGCGTGGTCATGGTAACCCCGCCGCAAAAGGACGGCCTGATCAGCCCCTACACGCTCGCCGCGGCAAAGCTCGGCGGCGTGGACGAGATCTATATGGTGGGCGGCGCTCAGG
>URSP01000133.1:0-3904 GCA_900550515.1 uncultured Collinsella sp.
TAATTGTAACCAGTCTTTTTGGGACGGGGCTAAAAAGACTGGTGGAGTACACGAGGTGTCGGGCGTCGGCGCCGTACCCGCCGTTTGTTTCCAGACTGTGTATCTGCGCGTTGGAGAACCCGTCTCGCGCGCACGCCATGTTGTCAATGGGTTACAGTATGAACGGCGGCTATGTCTCCGCCAACGCACGAGAGGGTCGTCAACAAGGAGGACGCACGACGATGCAGCGTGCCAAACAGATATCGGAGTCAATTGAGCTGGGCATCATCTTGGCGCTCGCCGGTGGCTTTATGGACGTTTATTCGTACATTGGGCGCGACCATGTTTTCGCCAACGCGCAGACGGGCAACATCTTGCTCGTGGGCGTGAGCATCTCGGAGGGCAACTGGGCGCTGGCGGGACGCTACTTCTTTCCTGTGGTGTCGTTTGCCGTGGGCATTATGCTTGCCGACCTGGTGCACGAGCGGTTTGGCAGTGTGATTCACTGGCGTCAGGTGACGGTGTTTTTTGAAGCCGTTATCTTGCTGGGCGTGAGCTTTATCCCCGGTGGCGGCTACAACCTGCTCGCCAACTGTCTCACGTCGTTTGCCTGCGGTATGCAGGTCGAGAGCTTCCGCAAGATTCACGGTCACGGCATTGCCACGACGATGTGTATCGGCAACCTGCGTAATGCCTTGCAAAACGTGGACGACTACATCATCACCCATAGGCGTGGCTTTTTGGAAAACGGCCTGCTGTACTTTGGCGTGATTTTCACCTTTGTGTTTGGCGCCGTGCTGGGCAACTGGTGCATTGAGCGCATGGGCCTGCACGCCATTGCGGTTGCGAGCGTGCTGCTGTTTGTCGCGTTTGCCATCATGTTTATCGATCGCGAGCGCGATTTGCGCTCTCGCTGGAAGCGCGCCTGCGAAGATTGGAAAGACGCCTGCCAAAAATAGTGGCAAGATGTGACAAGGGGCTGGCCCCTTTGTCGCACTGATTAAAATTGGGGAGGGGACGGCCATCTCGGCGGCCCCTTTTTGTTTAGTGGCCAGGCGGTGGCGATACCAGTTGTTGAAACGCTTTAACACCTTTGACGTTCTCACGTGCTTTTTGTTTCAAAAGCGTTAGGATGGAACTTATAGCGCGGGGCGTAATGGATGCCCCGCACACGATGGGAGGCTATCAATGGCTAATCGTTTCGTTCTCAACACCATCTCTTATCATGGTTCCGGCGCCATCAAGGAGATCCCCGGCGAGCTCCAGCGTCGCGGCTACAAGAAGATTTTCGTCTGCTCCGACCCCGACCTGGTCAAGTTTGGCGTTACCGCTAAGGTGACCGACGAGCTCGACGCCGCCGGCATCGCTTGGAGCCTCTACTCCGAGATCAAGCCCAACCCCACTATCCAGAACGTCAAGGACGGCGTCGAGGCCTTCAAGGCCGCCGAGGCTGACGCTATCGTGACCATTGGTGGTGGCTCCTCCATGGACACCGCCAAGGCTATCGGCATCATCATCAACAACCCCGAGTTCGCCGATGTCCGCAGCCTCGAGGGCGTTGCTCCCACCAAGAACCATGCCGTGTTCACCATCGCCGTGCCGACGACCGCCGGTACCGCTGCCGAGGTGACCATCAACTACGTCATCACCGACCCCGAGAAGGTTCGCAAGTTCGTGTGCGTCGACACCAACGACGCCCCCGAGGTCGCCGTCGTCGATCCCGACATGATGGCTTCTATGCCCGCTGGCCTGACCGCCTCCACCGGCATGGACGCTCTGACCCACGCCATCGAGGGCTACACCACCAAGGGCGCATGGGAACTCTCCGACATGTTCCACTTTGAGGCTATTAAGCTGATCAGCGAGAACCTGCGCGACTCTGTCGCCGAGGCCAAGTCCGGTCAGCCCGGCTCCGGCCGCGAGGGTATGGCTCTTGGCCAGTATGTCGCCGGCATGGGATTCTCCAACGTCGGCCTGGGCATCGACCACGCCATGGCTCACACCCTGTCCGCTCACTACGACACCCCGCACGGCGTCGCTTGCGCCATGCTGCTGCCGATCGCCATGGAATTCAACAAGCCGGTTTGCGCCGAGCGCCTGGCCAAGGTTGCCGTTGCCATGGGCGTTGACACCACGGGCATGAGCACCGACGAGGCTGCCGACGCCGCTATCGCCGCCGTTAAGCAGCTTTCCGCCGACGTGAACATCCCGCACGTCTGCGAGGCCATGAAGGCTGACGAGATCGAGATCCTGGCCAAGGACGCCATGGCTGACGCCTGCTTCCCGGGCAACCCGCGCGAGGCGACGCTCGACGACGTCATCGAGCTCTTCAAGAAGATCTGCCCGGCTGCCTAGCTCGGTTTGGTGGTTCTTCGCCCGTAAGTGTATGGTCTTTTGACTTGCCGCTGGCCCCGCCGTGCTACGCACGGCGGGGCTTTTTGTGCTGCGTCGATGCCCTGAGACGGACGAAACCAAGGCGTACTGCCCGCTGCGGATAGGTGGTGCACTTCCCTGCGTGCATTTTTGGGAGTATTCAGCAAGCTCTTAAAAATGCATAACGTTGTGAATGGGCGGTAGTGACCCGCAGGCGCCCATCGACAGCCATTGTGGGCGGGCTATCGATGAGTGGAGGGGGTTGTTACTGAGTTTCTGCTTTGCGACAACCTGCAACACTGTTGTAACCGCTTCATTTTGTCGTTCGTGATGGGGCCGTTGGGGCCCACGGTGCTGAATACTCCGTTTTTTGCACGGTCCAAGGTGGGGCACCCTGAGACGAAGCAAAAAGATGTCTCATTTCTATGCAAATACCGATAGGATTTATGCAAGATTGGGATTGTAAACCGTGCACGTGCACAAAACCGGTGCGGGGACGTCTGGAGGCGGCTCGGCTCCTGGGGCATTGCACGTGCAGAACGGTTAAAATCGGGACTCGGTCTTAGTTTTACTTGGAAGGATGCATATGACTTCTAATATTGATGCTTCTCTAGGGGAGACGCTCTCCTATATCGCAGGACAGCTTAAGACGCTGACTTCTATTGCTTCGCCTACCGGCTATACCCGTGCGGCGACTGATTATCTAATGGAGACCCTGCGCGATATGGGATTTGGCCCCGAGCGTTCCAATAAGGGTAACGTGCTCGTTGAGCTTGGTGGCGAGGGTGAGCCGCTCGTACTGGCGAGCCATGTCGATACCCTGGGCGCCATGGTGCGTTCCATTAAGGACAATGGTCGCCTGCGCCCCACGACGCTCGGCGGGCACCAGTGGTCTACGGCCGATGGAGAGAACTGCACCGTCTACACGCGCGACGGCAATGTCTACACGGGCGTGGTTCTTAACACCGAGCCTTCGGCGCATGTGGCCGATGAGCCGGTCAAGACCATCGAGAAGAACATGGAAATCCTGCTCGACGAGAATGTCGACAGCAAGGACGACGTGCTTGAGCTGGGCATTCAGACTGGTGACATCATCGCCATGGATCCGCGTACCACGGTGACGGAGAGCGGCTACATTAAGAGTCGCTTCTTGGACGACAAGCTGTCGGCGTCGATTCTGCTGGGCTTGGCGCGTGCCGTCGCCGCTGGCGAGGTGACGCTTTCGCGCAAGGTGTCGCTGCTCTTTACCGTGTACGAGGAGGTCGGCCACGGTGGTGCCTTTGTGCCGGCCGACACGCGCGAGATGATCAGCGTGGACATGGGTTGCGTGGGCGACGACCTAGGCTGCACCGAGCGCATGGTTTCGATCTGCGCCAAGGATTCGGGCGGTCCGTACAATTACGACCTGGTGACCACGCTATCCAATATCGCGCGCGAGCTCGAGCTTGATTACGCCATCGACGTGTACCCGCATTACGGCTCGGACGTTGAGGCCACGCTTTCTGCCGGCTACGACATCCGTCACGGTCTGATCGGTCCCGGCGTGTACGCG
>URSP01000134.1:0-3892 GCA_900550515.1 uncultured Collinsella sp.
ACGAGATCTAGTACGGTCTCGTGGGCTCGGAGATGTGTATAAGAGACAGGTTTCTTGGCTACCGAAGTCGAGATGCAGGCGTGCGCCGCTTCGCTCATTATGACCTTCGCCATGATGTATCAGACGTTCTTTATCCTGGCGCTGCTCACAACTATCTTTGAGTACAAGCACATTCACTGCGCGCAAAAGTGGCGTCTTGTGACTAACCTGTTTACCTTCCCGATCTTTATGTTCAGCTATATCCCCATCACGGTGGCCGCGCTGTTCCTGAAGGTCGACTGGGTTCCTACCCAGCATGCCGTAAACGTCACCCTCGACGAGGTCATGCAAGGCGCCAAATAACCACCACCAAAACCACCGCAAAGGGGATAGGCGCCTTTGTGATGGTTTTTGCTTTTGCGATGCAGCTCGAGGAGGCACTCGATGTTTTATATCCCGTTTTGGATTTGCATCTTTGCCGGCGCGGCGATTGATGCCCGTCAGCGACGTTTTCCCAATGAGCTTGCCGGTGCGTGTGCGGTGACGGCGTTAGTGGGCGTTTGGCTCGACAAAGGCGTTAACACGGCGCTTGACCATGCCGGTCTTGCGGTCATCGTCTACCTTGCTCTCGTGCTGACTGAGTCCCTCTGGCGTCGTTTTCGCCAAACCCCGGGCATCGGCATGGGAGATGCCAAGGCACTCTTCGCGCTTTGCACGCTCGACCCTATGGGTGGCATCGTGGCATTTGCCGCCGCGCTCCTGGTTCTTGCCGTCTCCTGCCTCATCACGAAATCGCGCTCCCTGCCATTGCTCCCGTTTTTGGTGCCGATTTTTGCCATAATCGAGGTCGTGGGCTGCACTTTGTAACCGATTGCGCATCCTTCTTAAGGAGCATGCCATGACAATTAATCAAGAAACGGCCGTCATTAAGGCGCGCATGGACCGTATTCCCTCGGCGTTGTCGCCCGAACTTGTCGAGCGCATTGCCGCCGATCGTGCTTCGGGCTATGTCAACCCGTATCGTTGCAACGACGATCAGGTCATTCGTCGTATTGATCGCGCCGCCGACAAAGGCACGCTTATGCGTCCGGCGTTTATGCGCGATACCGAAAAGATACTTCATCTTCCGGCGTACACCCGTTATGCAGGCAAAACGCAGGTCTTTAGCTTCCGTAGCAATGATGATCTTTCACGCCGCGGTTTGCACGTACAGCTTGTCTCCCGCATTGCGCGTGATATCGGTCGCGCCCTGGGGCTCAATTGCGATCTGATCGAGGCGATTGGCCTGGGTCACGACTTGGGACACACGCCTTTCGGCCATGCCGGCGAGCGCTTCCTCAACTATATCTTTCATGAGCGTACGGGGCGTTATTTTTTCCATAACGTGCAGTCGGTCCGCGTGCCCGACGCACTGTACGGCCGCAACGTGTCGCTCCAGACGCTCGACGGCGTGCTATGCCATAACGGCGAGTACGAGCAGCGCGTGTTTGAGCTCTCGGACATGAGCTCCTTTGACCAGTTTGACCAGACGGTTGAGGATTGCATTGCCACGGGCTATAGCGCAATTGAGCATCTGCGTCCCATGACGCTCGAGGGCTGCGTCGTTCGCATTTCGGATATTCTTGCCTATGTCGGTCGTGACCGTCAGGATGCGATCGCGGCGGGCCTACTTTCGCCTGACGCTTTTGATGATGGCCGTGGCGGTGCTTACAACAGTTGGATCCTCACGCATGCCTCCATCGATATCGTTGAGCACAGCTATGGTAAGCCGCGCATCGAGATGAGCGAGGACCTGTTTGAGGAAATCCGCCGGGCCAAGCGGGAGAATTACGAGAAGATCTACAGTAAGGGCGGTATCGAGGGCGATTCCGAGGCGGAGCTGCGCGAGGCTTTCGAAAAGCTCTACGACCGTTGCCTGCTGGATATAAACGAAGGTGACGAGTCCTCGTATATCTTCAAGCACCATATTTCGCGCATTGAGCAGCAGCTTTCCTACTACGACCGCACCTATGCCTGGCAGGACGACAAGGATCAAGCCGTGGTGGATTATATCGCGAGCATGACGGACGGTTATTTCTGCGAACTGACGAGCAAGCTGTTCCCGGGTCTAAAGTTTCCGCATCGTACCTATATTAACGAACGGTAGTTCGTATCATTTCGGTATACTGGTTAGTTGAAAACGTTTTTGATTGATGCACGGGATGGCTATGGACGACCTTTTTTCTGCTTCGACGCGTGAGCGTTCCTTTCAGAATGCGCCGCTTGCGGTGCGCATGCGCCCCAATTCGCTCGACGAGTACGTGGGCCAGCAAAGGGCCGTCGGTAAGGGCTCGTGGTTGCGTGCCGCAATTGAGCACGACGTGCTGTCGAGCGTGATCTTGTACGGGCCTGCCGGTACGGGCAAGACGACGCTGGCCCACATTATCGCCAACCATACCAAGAGCGAGTTTGTCGAGGTCAGCGCCGTGACGGGTACCGTAAAGGATCTTCGCCGCGTGATTGACGAGGCCAAGGCGCGCCTGAATACGTACGACCGTCGCACCATCCTGTTTATCGACGAGATTCACCGCTTTTCCAAGTCTCAGCAGGATGCCTTGCTGCATGCAGTTGAGAACCGTACCGTCATTATGATTGGCGCCACGACGGAGAATCCGTACTTCGAGGTCAACTCAGCATTGCTCTCGCGCGGTCGCGTGGTGGAACTTGAGCATCTTAAAGACGAGGATATCTCCATGCTTATCGGGCGTGCGCTCGAGGCGCCACAGGGTTTGAACGGCAAGTTCTCGGCCGATGAGGATACGGTTAAGACCATCTGCACGCTGGCTGCGGGCGACGCTCGCTCGGCACTCACGACGCTCGAGCTTGCGAGCGAGATTGCCGTCACGCGTCCCGATACCGAGGGAACGCCAGCGCCGGCGGCGGGGGAGCGCTATCCCATCACCGTGGATGACGTGAAGATCGCCAACCCGCGTCGCGGCTTTACGTATGACAAAAACGGCGACATGCACTACGACATCATCAGTGCGTTTATTAAGTCTATGCGCGGTAGTGACCCCGATGCCACGATCTATTGGCTCGCGCGCATGATCGATGCTGGGGAGGATCCTAAGTTCATCGCTCGCCGTATTATGATTCATGCTTCTGAGGACGTTGGCAACGCCGACCCGCAGGCGCTTTTGGTGGCACATGCCGCGTTTAAGTCTGCCGAGGTCATTGGCTATCCCGAGTGCCGCATTAACCTGGCTCAGGCTGCACTCTATGTGTGCTTGGCGCCTAAATCCAACGCGTGTGAGGCTTCGATCGATGCGGCGCTGGCCGATATTCATTCTAGTGGGCTTCGCGAGGTGCCGAGTTATCTGCGCGATCGCCATCGCCCGGGCAGCGATGAATACGGTGTGTATAAGTATCCGCACGATTATCCCGAAGGTTGGGTCGACCAGCGCTATTTGCCCGAAGGCTTGGAACGCGGTGCATTTTGGCAGCCTGCCGGCCGCGGTTGGGAAGAATGGCGCGTAGAGCAAAGTGAACGCGACCGCAGCGGGAATGCACCGAAGTAGCTGCTGATAATTTTGTCCCACGTTGCTGCTCATGGCATGTTCGGTCCCCTTTGGGGTACCATGGAAACCGTCTGTATATCGATTCCTTTGGGAGGCTTGTATGAGTCCCATTCAAATCGCCCTGCTGCTGCTCGCTGTTGCCGGCGTGTGGGCCATCGTTGAGCTCGCGCTTACCCTGCGCAAGACCCGCACCGTTGTCGACTCGCTCGATAAGACCGTTAACGACCTCAACAACACCATCGCCGAGGCTCAGCCTGTGGTGGCAAAGCTCGATGGCGCTGTCGATGAGCTTACGCCGGCGCTTGCCCAGATGGAGCCGCTGCTTAAGTCGAGCAAGACGGCAGTTGATGCCCTTA
>URSP01000135.1:0-3769 GCA_900550515.1 uncultured Collinsella sp.
TACTGGCGCAGCTGCTCGTCGGTAATACCGCCGTTGCCGGTGTCGGTCGAACTGTCGTCCTGCTGCTGGTTCTGCAGCTCCTCATCGGAGCCCAGCTCGACGGTGACCTTCTTCTCTTCCTTGCCGCGCATGAGCGTGATCTCGACCTTCTCGCCCACCTCGTGGCTGCGCAGCGCGATGATCAGGCCATCGGCGCTCGTGATTTCGTCGTCGCCCAGCTTGGTGATGACGTCGCCCTCCTGAATGCCGGCCTTGGCGGCAGGACCGTCCTCAACGACGCTCGCCACATACGCGCCGCTATCGGTGCTCAGCTTGTTGGTGCGGGCGTTGAGCGCATTGACGCTCGAAAGCGTAGCGCCCATGTACGGATGCACCGGCGTCTTGCCGCCGATGATCTGGTCGGCAATGTTCTTGGCGTAGTTAACGGGAATAGCAAAGCCCACGCCCGAGCTGGAGCCCGAGTAGCTCTCGATGAGCGAGTTGATGCCCACCAGCTCACCGTTGTCGTTGACGAGCGCGCCGCCGGAGTTGCCCGGGTTGATGGCGGCATCGGTCTGAATCATGTTGGCATAGATGGTGTTACCGCTGGTAGAGCTCATGGCCGTGGAGCGGTAGAGCGCCGAGACGATACCGGTGGAGACAGACTGCTCGTTGCCGAACGGCGACCCGATCGCCATGACCCACTCGCCCACGTTGAGCTTGGAGGAATCACCGATCTCGATCGGCGTGAGCTTGGAGGCGTCGGCGTCCTTGAGCTTAATGACGGCCAGGTCGCTCGAGGCGTCGTTGCCCACGAACTCGGCCTCATAGGTGGTGCCGTCGTCCATGGTCACCACGTACTGGTCGTAACCATCGACCACGTGGTTGTTGGTGAGGATGTGGCCCTCGGTATCGAGCACCACGCCCGAACCGACGCTGCCCGAGCTGTCCGACTCGTCGGCAGACTGCGAAAGCGAGCCATTCTGGCTACCGCTCGAAGTGGCGGTAATGGAAACGACGGAGGGCAGGGCCTTGGCAGAAACGGCCTCGGCCAACGTGGTGTCCTCGGAATCAATCGTAATCTTTTGCGTCGATGAGCCCGAAGCGCCCGCCGTCACGGCGTTCTTGCCGCCGCCAATGTTGAGCGTGCCGCTCATGATAAGCGCGATGACCAGCAGGGCACCGCAGGCGCAGCCGGCGAGCGCCGTAATAAAGATCGGCAGCTTTTTGGTCTTGGTCTTGACCACCGTGTGCTTGTTCACGACCTGTTGGCCGCCCAGCGGCTTGCCGGTCTGCGTGTCGAAGGCCTGCACGTAGGGAATGTTGCCATCGGCAGGCGTCGACTCCACCTGCACGCGCGGCTGCTGCTGAGTCTCGCCGGCGTGGTCCGCATCCTGGGGGCGCTGGGAATCGTTCTCGCTCATAGCTGCGATCCTTTCGTCAAATAACCAAAGGCCCGCCAAACATGTGGCGGGCCATCATTGTTCACGTTGAGTTGTACCCCAATATGCGGGCGAACGTGTATGAGAACGCAATCTTTTAGGAAGGCTTAAGTTCTGCTGCAGATTCGAGAGGAACCCGCACCTGCGTCAAGACCACCACAAAGGTGCCTGTCCCCTTTGTGGTGGAAATCTAGTCCTTAAACAGATAGCCCACGCCGCGGACGGTGGTGATGTGTGCCGCGATCTGCGGGCCCACCTTGGAGCGGATGCGTCGGATGTGCACGTCGACGGTGCGCGTGCCGCCGCAGTACTCAAAGCCCCACACGCGGTGCAGCAGCACCTCGCGGCTGTAGGCACGGTTGGGATGCGTCGCCAAAAAGCTCAGCAGCGAGTACTCCATCAGCGTCAGGTCGATGGGCTCGTTATCGAGCGTCACCTGGTAGGTGGCCAAGTTGATCTCGAGGTTATCGATGTTGAGCACATCGTCGGCGGCGACGGTCTCCTCCTCACCCATCAGGCGCTGTGCGCGAGCCTTGAGCTCGTTGGGCGTCGCCGTGGGGCATACAAAGTCGGCATGCGCGTGATTGGGCAGACGCAGGGTGCCAAGCGCCTCGTCGTCGACGATCACCAGCATGGGGACGCCGCCACGATCGTCAAGCCACTTGGCAATCTGATCGATGCGGTCGCTGCGAATGCCGTCGGAATCGAGGATCAGCAGGTCAAAGTCGTGCGCCGCAGTCGGCGAATCGGGGGTTGCCAGGCTCACCTCGACACCCAGGGTGGTCGTCAAGCTGCGGGCAAACTCGTGGAAGCGCGTCGTGCGCGCCATGAACAGGGCACTCTTTTCGGACATATCGGCCTCCAAAGAAATGAGCTCAATCGTACTGGAACAAGCCAGCGCGATTAGGAGTTCGCCAGGTAGTGCTTGATCTCCCACTCGGTGATCGTAGACTCAAACTTATGCCACTCGTTGCGCTTCTTTTTGAGGAAGAAGCTGTGGATGTGCTCGCCGAGGGCATCCTTCATAAACTGCGAGTCCTCAAACACGTCGAGCGCCTCTTTGAGCGAGCGCGGCAGCGGCGTGTAGCCGGCCTCGACCATCTGACGGTCGGTAAGCTTGAGCGTCTCGGCCGTTGCCTCGGGCGGGAGCTCCAGCTTGCGCTCGATGCCGTCCAGACCAGCCGCCAGCGTGACAGCGTTGACCAGGTACGGGTTGGCCATGGGGTCGGGACTGCGAAGCTCGATGCGCGTGGACAGCTGCTTGCCGGGCTTGCAGACCGGGATGCGGACCATGCTCGCGCGGTTGCGCAGGCCCCACGTGGCGTACTGCGGCACGGAGTCGCCACCCGTGGTGATGCGCTTGTACGAGTTGACCGTGGGGTTGGTGATGGCGCTGATCTCGCGCGCGTGCGCCAAGATGCCGGCCATATAGTGCTTGGCGATATCGGAGAGGTGGTACTTCTCGTCGTCCTCGCCCCAAAAGACGTTGTTGCCGTCGTGGTCGAATAGCGACTGGCACAGGAACATAGCGCTGCCGTCCTCGCCCGCCAACGGCTTGGGCATAAAGGAGGCGTGGCAACCGCTCTCGTAAGCCTGCTGCTTAATGATGAGCTTGGCCGTGGTGATGGCGTCGGACATGCTCAGGGCCTCGGCGTGGCGCAGGCTCATGCCATGCTGCGAGCGGCCGGCGGCGTGGAAGGTGTACTCCACGGGCACGGACATCTTCTCGAGCGTGAGGACCGTGTTGCGGCGCAGGTCGCGAGCGGCATCGCTCACCGAAAGATCGAAGTAGCCCACGTTGTCGAGCGGCTCGGGCGTGTGCTCGTCGGGAAAGTAGTAATACTCCAGCTCGGCACCCACGTTGAGCAGATAACCGGCCTTCTCGGCCTTATAGAACATGCGGCGCAGGGCGTCGCGCGGGTCGCCGGCAAACGGCTTGCGGTCGGGAGTGCACACGTCGCAGAACACGCGGGCGACGCCGTTGTGGCTCGGGCGCCACGGCAGGATCTGGAAGGTCGAAGCATCGGGAAACGCCAGCATGTCGGCTTCCTCGGGCGTAGCAAAGCCCTCGATGGCGGAGCCGTCAAAGCCAATACCCTCCTCAAAAGCGACTTCGAGGTCCTCGGGGCTAATGGCAAAGTTCTTGAGGCGGCCGAGAATGTCGACAAACCACAGACGCACAAAGCGGATGTCACGCTGCTCTACGGAGCGGAGTACGTAATCGATGTTCTGCTGGTTCATGTCGCTCCCCTTTCTTTCGGGCGGGTTTCGACTGGTCTATATCGCAGATACTATCGCAGAAAAATGTTTCCGCAGGGTTAAAGCGTATCAAGCGCTCAAAAAACGTG
>URSP01000136.1:0-3744 GCA_900550515.1 uncultured Collinsella sp.
CGATCATGCGGCGCCTACGATCGAGAGCAGCGTCTGGGCAAACTCGTCCAGATCGTCCGGATTCACGCGGTCATCGAACGAGATGCGAAGAGCGCCGAGAGCTTGCTCGCGACCGATACCCATAGCGCTGAGCACATGGCTCGGGTCCATGCTGCCGCTCGAGCAGGCAGAGCCGGCCGAAACCTCAAAGCCGGCGGCGTCGAGCTTTACGATGAGCTCTTCGGAGTCCATGCCGTCAACGTAGATCGAAACCATACCCGGCAGACGATCGGCCTGCGCGTAGTCGCCCATCGTGGCGTGAATGCGAGGATGGGCCGTAAGCGTGGCGTAGAGCTTATCGGATAAGGCCTGCAGCTTCTCGCGCTCCTGGGCCACATGGGGCGCCAGCGTACGGGCGGCAGCGGCAAAGGCAAGCTGCGTGCGCAGATCCTGCGTGCCGGCGCGACGTCCGGCTTCCTGTCCGCCGCCAAAGATGCGCGGGCGCAGCGGCGTGCGGTTCTTAAGGTAGAGCGCGCCGGATGCCACGGGGCCACCGATCTTGTGCGCAGCAACGGTCATGGCGTCAACTCCCAGCTCGGTAACATCGAGCGGAATATGCAGATAACCCTGGATGGCATCGGTGTGGAACAGGGCGCCGGCAGCATGTGCAGCGGCGGCCAGCTCGCGGATGGGCTGCACCACGCCGGTCTCGTTGTTGGCAACCATGATGCTCACGAGCGTCACGTCGTCGCCGAGCAAGTCGCTCAGCGCGGCAGGCTCAATATAACCTGCACGGCAGGGCTGCACCAGCTCGACGGTAAATCCGGCGGCACGCAGCAGCGGAAGGTTGTCCAGGATCGAATCGTGCTCGATCGCCGACACGATTACGCGGACGCGCTTGCGATCGCGCTGACGGGCGCCCTCGGCAAGACCGAGCAGCGCCAGCTGGTTTGCCTCGGTGCCGCCGTTGGTCAGGATTATCTCGGATGGGCGGACGCGCGCGCCAAAGCTGCGGGCAATCTCGCGACGCGCCACTTCTAGGCGCGCAGCGGCCTTGCGGCCGAGCGAATGCAGCGAGTTGGGGTTGACGCCGGCAAGCTCGCTGTCGTCATATTCGCGCTGCGCAAGGAGCGCCTCGGCGCGCATGGGCGTCGAGGCGGCATAGTCAAGATTCACGGGTATGCGGTTTTGACCTGCGGTCATAAGGGTTTATGCCTCCTGTGCAGCCTCGTTGCCCAGCTTCTGCAGCAGCGCAACCTCGGCAGTGGGATCTTCGGACTTAAATACGGCGGAGCCGGCCACCAGGACATTTGCGCCGGCCTTGACGACCTCGGCGATGTTTTTGGAAGAAATGCCACCGTCGACCTCGATGAGGGGCGAAACGCCGTGACGCTCGCACATGGCCTTGAGCTCGTGGAGCTTAGCGATGGTGCCCGGGATAAAGCTCTGACCGCCAAAGCCCGGGTTCACGCTCATGAGCAGCACCATATCGACGACGCCGATGATGCTCTCGAGCACGCACACGGGGGTGGCGGGGTTGAGCACCACGCCGGCCTTGACGCCGCGCTGCTGCAGATGGGTAAGCGTGCGGTGCAGGTGCGTGGAGGCCTCGTAGTGCACGGTGATCATATCGGCACCGGCGTCTGCGTACCAATCGACCGTCTCGTCGGGGTTCGACACCATCAGGTGCGCGTCGACCGGTACATCGGTGGAGCGCTTGACGGCCTTAAGGATGTCAACGCCAAAGGTGAGGTTGCCGGTAAAGTGACCGTCCATAACGTCGAAGTGCACGTAGTCGGCACCGGCGATCTTGTCGAGTTCGCCCTTGAGGTTGGCCATGTCGGCCGAAAGGACAGACGGAGCGATTTTAATGGAACCCATGGTAGAAGCCTTTCTGCGCTAGTCGGTGAGTCCGTAGAACTCTTGAGAAGGGACGCGATCGGTAAGAATCTCGAGCGCCCTATCCAAAGTAACACCGTTGTAGAGCGTTTGCTCCACGGCAAAGGTGAGCGGAATGTCTACGCCCAGTGAACGGGCGAGCTCGCTGACGCTGCGGGCCGCGACGGCGCCCTCGACCACCATATGCGTGCGCGTCTGATACTCGTCGAGCGACACGCCGTGGGCAAACTCGTAGCCAAAGGTGCGGTTGCGCGAATGCTCCGAGGTGCAGGTGGCAATGAGGTCGCCCATGCCGGCAAGTCCCATGCAGGTCATAGCCTGCCCGCCGCGGGCATGCACCAGACGGCTGATTTCGGCCAGGCCGCGCGTCATGATAAGGGCGAGCGTATTGTCGCCCGCACCGGTGCCGGCGGAGATGCCACATACGATGGCGATGACATTTTTCATAGCGCCGCAGACCTCGACACCGGTCATGTCTTGCGACAGATAGATGCGGAAGGCCGTGGACAGGAGCAGGTCCTTAAAGGTCTCCCCTATCTGCGGATCTTTGCTGGCGATGACGGCGGCAGAAAGCCCGCCGCGGCAGATCTCCTCGGCATGGTTGGGGCCCGAGAGCGCCGCGACACGCGACTCGTTGCCGATCTCGCTGGCGATGACCTCGCTCATGAGCAGGCCGGACTCGGGCTCAATGCCCTTGGTGAGGCAGAGCACCGGGGTATCGGCGGCGATAAAGGGCGCAGCCTGGTGGCACACGCTGCGAAGGTGCGTCGAAGGAACGGCGAAGATGATGGCCTCGGCGCCGTCGAGCGCCTGTACCAGGTCCGTGGTGGCGACGACGTTGCCGGGCAGCTCGTAGCCCACAAGGTAGCGGGGGTTGCGGTGTTCGCCATTGATGCCGGCGGCCGTCTGCTCGCTGTGGGCCCACATGGTCACGCGCTCGGCCCGCGCGGCGGCAAGGCCCGCGACGGCGGTTCCCCAGGAGCCGGAGCCAATCAGCGCAACATTCATGACTCTCTCCTACTTATCGTCGGGCTCGGTGACGCGCTTGGTAAACGAGAGCTTGGACTCCTTACCGGCCATGAGCTTTTTGATATTCGCGCGATGGGCCCACACCACGGTGATGCCGATCATCGCCATGCAAAACTTAAGTCCCAGGCTGCCGTACGGAAAGACCGCGCAGACGGCGATGGGAAGACCGATGGCCGCGGCAAGCGAGCCCACAGACACAAACTTGGTGATGGCGACGGCCACGATAAACATGCCCAGCAGCGACAGTCCGATGGGCCAGTACCAGGCGAGGATGACGCCCAGACCGACCGCGATGCCCTTGCCGCCGTGGAAGTTGAGGTAGGGCGAGAAGATGTGGCCCCACACCGCAGCCAGGCAGATGACGCCGAGCATCCAGTCGCCGGAGGCACCGGGGGCCATGATGCTCACAGGGAAGCCATAGCCCACGCCCGCGATAAGCGGACGGGCGATAAGGACGCAGATGGCGCCCTTAAGGCAGTCGAGCAGCAGCGTGAGCGCGGCCACCTTGGGGCCGGCCACGCGCAGGGCGTTGGTGGTGCCGATGTTGCCGGAGCCCGCCTTACGAATGTCCGTGTGGTTGAACACGCGGCCCAGGATCAGACCAAACGGAATCGCCCCGATAAAGAACGAGACCACGGCGCAGATGGCGGTCAGAAGAATCGGATTATGCATCCTTTTGCTCCTTCTTCCTAAAGAAGAGTCGAATGGGCGTGCCGGCAAAGTCGAAGGTCGAGCGCATGCGGTTCTCCACGTAGCGCTGGTAGGTGTCGTTGACCAGGTCACTGTGGTTGACGAAGAACGTGAACGTCGGCGGGTTGACGCCCGTCTGGGTCACGT
>URSP01000137.1:0-3682 GCA_900550515.1 uncultured Collinsella sp.
ATCGCAGAAAAATGTTTCCGCAGGGTTAAAGCGTATCAAGCGCTCAAAAAACGTGTGCGAACAGGCAGTTGCGAACGAGCGGCTAGCGCGAGGTCGAAGCGCGGTGTTCGATGTGGCCGGGGACCTCGATACGCTTGGGGGCGAGCTTTGCGGCCTCGCCCACGGTGGTGGTAACAACGTCGATGCGCTCGGAAAGGCGCTCGACTACGCGCTCGGCAATGGTGAGGGTGTCCTGCGCGGCCGTGGTCACGCCACCAAAGAGCACATGGTTCCAGGGGTAGTCGTCAAACGTCGCGATCTTGAGCCCCGCCGGCAGCGAGGGTCCCAGCTGCGCTAGCGCCTCGGTCAGACGCAGGAAAACCAAGCCGTTGACAGCAATGAGGCCGAGCTTTTTACCTGCATAGCCGCGGATGGTCTCGTCCAGGCGGCCGACGCCCGTGGCGCCCCCGTCGGCCAGGGTGACGACCTCGCCGGCAAGGCCGCGGTGCAAAAGCTCGTCGGTAAAGGCCTCGGCGCGCTTGCGACGCACGGGGCTGTCGTCGCTTGCCTCGGTGAGCAGGCACAGGCGCTCGCTGCCAGCGGCGGTCAAGGCGTCTACCAGGCCGGCGACCAGCTCACGGTTGTTAGATGTCACCAGATCGACACCGCCGTCGGCAACGTCGCGGTCGAGCAGCACAACGGGCAGGCGCCCCGCGGCCGCGGCGATCGCCTCGTCATTGCCTCCGCAGGTGTTGACGACCAGGCCGTCCACGTCAGCATCGATAAGTCTGACGAGCGACTCGGCCTCCTTGGCGGGATCGTTGCCGCTAATGGCCGTCATGAGCGAGCAGCCGCGCGCGGCGGCACTGGCGGAAAGGCCCTCGAGCATAGCGCTGGAGAACGGGTTGGCGATGTCGGCCAGGATCACACCGATGAGGTTGGTACGCGAGCTGCGCAGATTGCGCGCGGCAGCACGTGGGCGATAGCCGGTGCGCTCGATGACCTCGGCGATGCGGGCGCGGGTCTCCTCGGTCATTTGCCCGGGACGGTTGTTGAGATAGCGCGAGACCGTGGCCGGGCTCACACCCGCCTCGGCGGCAATGTCCTTGATTCTCATCTGCGCCATAGCGCACCCCGTTTCCCAATGTCGGCAGTCTGAGCCATTTTAGGCATTTTTTAAAAATCTCGGTTGCAAAACGCTGTAGGTGAGTATACTACAACTCGAAACGAAACCGATTTCGTAAACCGATTTCGGCGAGCGTTGGCACGCAGGTGCAAAGACGCACCCTACCGTCTTGGCACCTGCGTGCCAACGCCATATCAAAGGTGTACGCACGAGTAAAAGGAGCTGCGCGACCATGGGTAAAACGGTTCTTACCTTCGGCGAGATCATGATGAGACTCTCACCCAAAGACCACCTGCGTATTGAGCAGGCAACCGAGTTTGACGTCCGCTACGGCGGCGCCGAGGCCAACACTGCGCTTTCCCTGGCCTACCAGGGCGACAAGGCCGCTTACGTCTCCGTTGTCCCGGCCAACCGTCTGGGCGAGTGCGCCCTGCGTTCGCTGAAGGCCTACGACGTCGACACCACGCGCGTCGTGCGTCAGGGCGACCGCCTTGGCTCCTATGTGTTTGAGGTCGGTGCCTCGCAGCGCGGCAACGGTTGCGTCTACGACCGCAAGTACTCTGCCATCAACATGGCCAAGCGCGACGTCTTTGACTGGGACGAGATCCTCAAGGGCATCGATGTCTTCTATTTCTCCGGCGTGACCCCCGCCGTCTCCGATGAGATGGCCGCCGCCTGCAAGGAGGCACTCGCCGCCTGCCGCGCCAAGGGCATCACCACCGTGTGCGACGTGAACTATCGCGGCAAGATGTGGTCGCCCGAGAAGTCGCAGGCCACCATGAAGGAACTCCTGCCGCTCGTCGACATCTGCATCGCCAACGACGAGGATGCGCCTGCTGGCCTCGGTATGACCTGCGTCTCTGGCTCCCTTGCCCACGGCATCGAGGAGCGCGACACCTATGTCGAGATGGCCCGTCAGATCTGCGCCGAGTACGGCTGCAAGAAGGTCGCCTCGGTCGTCCGCAACATCTCCTGCGTCGAGCGCTCCATCTGGATGGGCATGCTCTTTGAGGCCGAGAGCGGCGAGCACTGGTTCTCCCCGGCTCACGACGTGCACGTACTCGAGGGCGTTGCCGCCGGCGACGCTTTCAACGCCGGCCTCGTCCATGCTCTCATCAACGACTTTGACCCGCAGGACGCTGTCAACTACGCGATTGCAGCCTCGATCCTCAAGCTCACTATCAAGGGCGATTCCAACTTGGTGACCGCAGACGAGATCGCAGCCGCGGCATCCGCCGCCGACGGTGGCACCCGCGTCGCCCGTTAATTCGTTCCCCATTCCGCGGGCCGCAGCTTTCCAATCCCATACCCCTGCGGCCCGCTCCCCGATTCCTCCGGCCGGACAAAACCACCAGTCCCATTCCGGTTTTGCCTGGCATTCCCTACATGACTGGTCGAGCAGCCGGTTTTGGAATTGCTTGTGACCCCAAGCAGTGCCTCCGATAACCAATCCAAAATCGGCTCCTGACCAGCACATTTGGCAATCACGCGCCCATGCGCGCCACACATCGAAAGGAACATCATGTTCGATCAGTTCTACACCACGCTTGAGTCCCTGGGCATCGTGCCGGTCGTTGTGCTCGACAAGGTCGAGGACGCCGCTCCGCTCGCCCACGCCCTTATGGCAGCTGGCATGAAGTCCGCCGAGGTCACCTTCCGCACCACCTGCGCCGCCGAGTGCATCGCCGCTATGGCCGAGGCCGAGCCCGAGATGTGCGTTGGCGCCGGCACTGTCCTGACCGTCGAGCAGGTTGAGCAGGCCCGCGCAGCCGGTGCCAAGTTCATCGTCTCCCCGGGTTACAACGAGGACGTTGTGAAGCACTGCATCGACATCGACCTGCCTGTCCTTCCCGGCACCGTAACCCCCTCCGAGGTCACCGCAGCCGAGAACCTGGGCCTCAAGGTCACCAAGTTCTTCCCCGCGTCCCAGTATGGCGGCCTGAACACCATCAAGGCCCTCGCCGCTCCGTTTGTCGGTCACCGCTTTATGCCCACCGGCGGCGTGAGCACTGCCAACGTCGAGGAGTACCTGAGCTCCTCCGCCATCATCGCCTGCGGTGGCACCTGGATGGTCAAGCCGGCCCTGTTTGCCGACGGCGACTTCTCCAAGGTCGAGCAGATCGCCCGCGAGGCCATGGACGTCGTCAAAAAGGTCCGCGGCTAGGTTTAGCTCTCTATCGTGAAAGGGGGTGTGCCCTAGACCTCGCCCCCTTTCTTTTAAAGCGGCTCGGAAGCGCGCCGTTTCCGTCACGAACAAGAACCAAAACCGTCTTGTATGCTGATAGAACGTGACGGAAGCGACACGCCTCCAAGCCGCTTTGCCTACTCGGCTGGCCGTCGCGCTCAACTAAGCCACTTCGACAAAAGCCGAGCCACCAAAACAGCTGCGGTGCCGTCTGGAGGAATGGACTCTTGCTTCCGGTCTTTTCCTCCAAGCGGCGCCGCAGCGTTTTCGTGCCCCGGTTACGCCCCAACGCAGTTGCGGTGAAATAAGGACTGTTTGCGCCACCTAGGCCGCAAAAGGGGGTGCGGACGATTTCTTGGACCGCGCCTAGGCGTATCCAAGCTTCCTGCGGT
>URSP01000138.1:0-3648 GCA_900550515.1 uncultured Collinsella sp.
TTTGCCCCGGTGGCCGATGAGCTCGCCTATGTATGCGAAAACGGAGCCCTGGTGATGAGCGAGGGGCGTGCCGTTGTCAAGCGTTCCATGGAGCGTAGTCTTGCTATGGATATCGCGAATGCTGTGGTTGCGTATCCCCATGCCGACGTGACCCTTTCGTGTGAGGGACACCTCTACACCATGAGCGGCAACGATGCGTTCGTCGACCATTTGCGCTATGAGGTCCACTGCGATGTGGCGGTGGTCGACCGTCCCGAGGACATCGACGAGGACGTCATTAAGATTGCCTTCCAGACGCCCGAGGTGGATCAGCCGGCGGCCCTGGAGTATTTTGAGCGCCTCTTTAGCGACCGTGTCGACGTGATGACGTCGGGAACCGAATGGACGGACTTTATCGGTTTCGGTTCGGGCAAGGGCTCCGCGCTTGCCGATTACGGTCGTGTCCTGGGGATTTCGCCCGATGAGATGATGGCGTTTGGCGACAATGAGAACGATCGCGACATGCTTAACGTCGTGGGCCATCCCTATCTGATGGAGGGCTGCAATCCCAGCATGCGTGGTATCAACGACCGCGTTCGCTACGTGCGCACGGTCGAAGAAGAGCTGCGTCGTCTACTTGCTGAGTAGACATTTGGGACATGTCTAGGAATCTACTTTTTGCTGCAAAGTGCGGAAAGGTGGATTTTAAGGCATGTTCCAAACATCTACCGGCAGTCGGGGCAGAGACCCTCGAAGATGGTGTAGTGCGACGTGACGTGCCAGCCGATTTGCTCGGACGCTTTGGCGTCGAGCTGGGCATCGAAGGGGAGCGGTACGTCGATGACGCGGCTGCACGAGGTGCAGATGATATGTGCGTGCGGCTCGATGGTGCGATCGAAACGACTTCCGCCCGGCGTCTTGATGGAGAGAATCTCGCCGGCGTCGGCCAAGAGATTGAGGTTGCGGTAGACCGTACCGCGGCTGATTTTGTCATCCTGCGCGCGCACGACGTTGTAGATTTCGTCGGCGGTGGGATGGTTATAGCTTTGGCGCACGGCGTCAAGAACCAGCTTTCGCTGCCTGGTATTCCTTCTTTGCACCGCCATGCGCCTCGCCTCTTTTCTATTAACGGTCGTAGGTAAATGATACCGTATTTAGCACACAATACTAATAACGAGGCGTGAAACCGTCTTCATTGGCAAGTGGGGCTCGGGCCTGGGCGTCTACGAGGCGAAAACGCGTTCCCATGCGCTCGTAGGAGGCATGAAGTGCCTCGAGATGAGATAGGATGTCTGCCGGAGCTCCCTGTATCTCCATCTCGACTGAGCCGTCTTCCATATTACGCACCCAGCCGGCGAGGGAGCGTGCCTGCGCGAGGTTGGTGTTGGTAAAGCGAAAGCCAACGCCTTGGACTTGCCCCGCCCAGCGCAGGAAATAGCGCAGGGGAGTGTCTTGAGTGGCCTCGTCGCTTGCGAGCACAGTAAGCCTGCGGCGCAGCTCGAGCTCGACGTTTGATGGTTTTTGAGGCTCTCGACTGCCGCCGGTGACGCTGGAGAAGAACGTATCGAAGAGGCCCATAGCTATGCCTGCTTGCCTGCGTCGGCCGGGAAGGTTATGCCGGCCTGCTGGCGCACGGCATCCATGATGCGCAGCGAGACGAGTGTGACATCGCGGTAGTGGCCAAGCTCATGGCGTCCCGCCGGGGTCTCCCAAATCTCTTCCTTGACGTTATCGATGCCGCCGATGGCGGTGATAAAGTCTGTGAGTTCGTATTCCATAGTGTTGCTCGATTTGGGCAGGTCGAGCACGCGGCCGTTGTCGCCCTGTTCGCGCGGTGCCTCGGTCGCCGAGCCGCGTGCGACGTCGCCGCGATAGTCGATGCGGACGTTGCGGGGCGTGGACAGATGGTCGATCTGGATAGTGCCACGCTCGCCTTCGATTTGCGAGGGCAGCAGGTCATTCGTAATTTTGGAGTGCGCGAGCTCGACGGAGATACGGCCACCACCGTAGCTGGCGAGGATGGAACCGCAGCCATCGATGGGGCCGTGCGTGAGCTGTCGCGTGGTGGGGTCGAGCAGAGTAGTCATGCTCGTAAGGCCGGAGGGCATGCCGAAAATCTCGACCATGGGCTCGACGGTGTAGACGCCAATGTCCATGAGGGAACCCGATGCCATATTGCAGTCGAAGATATTGGTGGCGCGTCCCGCGAGAATCTCGTTGTAGCGCGAGGAATATTTGCCAAAGCGCAATGAGGCGCGGCGGATGGGGGCGATCTCGCCCAGGGCGTCCTCGATGGCGTGGAAAGCGGGGTCGTGGAGGGGACGCATGGCCTCGAGGGCCACGACACCTGCTACCTCGGCAGCGCGGAAGACTTCCAGCGCCTGCATTTCGGTGGCGCAGAAGGGCTTCTCGACGATGACATGCTTGCCACCGGCGATGCAGGCAAGGGCCTGCTCGTAGTGAAGTGCGTTAGGGCTGCCGATATAGACGGCGTCGACGTCGACGGCTGCCGCAAGCTCATCGAGTGACGTAAAGTTTCGCTCGCCACCGCGCTCGGCGGTAAAGGCAGTACCGCGATTGGCGTCGCGTGAAAGCGTGCCCACAAACGCGGCTTGGTCGTTGGCGTTGACGACTTGGATAAAGTCGTCGGTGATCATGGATGTGCCGATGGTTGCGATGCGCAGCATGTGTCCCCCTCGTGCCGTTCGGTTTACAGGATGAGTGTAGCGCGAGGGGGGTAGGAAATGGCGTGCGAAAACGCCGTTACAGGTCGCTCTCGTTAAAGCCGGTGTCGATATCGAGGTTGCTGCCGTCGGCCGCCGTGGTGGCAAGCTCGTCGCAGCGCTCGTTGAGCTCATGGCCGGCGTGACCCTTAACCCAGATGAACTCAACCTTGTGCTTGCTTTTGGCGGTGAGCAGGCGCTCCCACAGATCACGGTTCTTGACAGGCTGCTTGTTGGCGGTCTTCCAGCCGCGTTTTTTCCATCCGTCAATCCAGTGCTTGTTGAAGGCGTTGACGACGTACTGCGAATCGGAATGGACTTCGACGTCGCAGGGGCGGTTGAGCGCCTCGAGTGCCACGATGACCGCCATGAGCTCCATGCGGTTGTTGGTGGTCTTGGCGTAGCCGCGCGAAAGCTCGGAGGTGAAGGTCTTGCCGGCGGGGTTGGTGTATTTGAGCACGGCGCCGTAGCCGCCGCGTCCCGGATTTGATCGGGCCGAGCCGTCGGTGTAGATGATGACCTTCACATGGTTCCTTTCGTTGGGTACGTTTCGTGTGAGTGACCATTGTAGCGCCGCGTTCGCCGAGGGCTAGCAATCTACCATATCTACCCTGTCCTCAGATGGCTGGTTTTCTTGGATGATGCGGTCGAGCTCGTCGAGGTATTGCTGCAACAGGGGAGAGGGCTTGCGTTCATCGTGCATGATATAGCCTACGTGCATCGTCGGGGCATCTGCCAGTGGAATCGATGCCATGCCCCATTGCATTTCGTTTGAGAGCACGCCGGTGGAGAGCGTGTAGCCGTTCGAGGTGATCAGCAGGTTGGTGAGCGTGCCGCGGTCAGAGACTCGAATGTTGCGATCGCAGGGGATGTAGCTAAACGGCTCCTCGGCGTAATAGAAGGAGTTCGAGGTGCCTTGCTCAAAGCTGTAGCGCGTATAGGGTGT
>URSP01000139.1:0-3533 GCA_900550515.1 uncultured Collinsella sp.
CCTCCTAGTTCTCGTCCTCAAACATACCACCCGCGACGACCTCGTACATACGCTCGAGCTCCAAACGGTCCATCAAAAGTGGAACGGGGTATAGCGGATTGGCCTCGGCATCGGCATGGGCCGCCATTTGCGGAATATCGGAGCGGCGAATACCCGAGACATATTTGGGGATTCCCAGGGCCTCGTTCATGCGGTCGACCCAATCGATAAAGGCCTCGGCCGCAAGACTGTCCTGCGCGGTAGCCGGCGCAATGCCCGCCATGCGAGCCAGATCGGCAAGCTTGGGGGCGGCGGCGTCACCATAAGCGCGAAGCATGTGCGGCAGGATGATCGCGTTGGCCAAACCGTGCGGAATTCCGTATCGGCCGCCCAGACTGTGCGCGATGGCATGCACATATCCGACATAGGAGCGGGTAAACGCAACGCCCGCCTTATACGCCGCCGAAAGCATATTGCGACGAGCGCGCATGTCGTCACCATGCTCATAGGCCTCGAGCAAATTGTCGTGGATAAGCTGCACCGCCTGTCGCGCCATCTTGCGCGTATAGGGCGTGGTGCTTCGCCCGATAAAGGCCTCAACGGCATGCGTCAGGGCGTCCATGCCCGTCTGCCCCGTAATGGAAGCGGGCAAGCCGCACGTAAACTCGGGGTCGTGGGCTGCAAAACGCGGGATGAGCACAAAGTCGTTAATGGGGTATTTGTAGTGCGTCCCGTCATCGGTAATTACCGCCGCAAGCGTGACTTCGCTTCCCGTACCGGCGGTAGTGGGAACGGCGATGAGCAGCGGCAGGCGACGATGAATCCGCAGCAGGCCGCGCATCTTGTTGATGGGCTTGTTTGGCTGCGCAATGCGTGCGCCCACGCCCTTGGCACAGTCCATGGCCGAGCCACCGCCAAAGCCGATAATGGCCTGGCAGGCGCTCTCTCGATACAGGGACGCCGCTTCTTCCACGTTTGAAACCGTGGGGTTCGCACGCGTTTCGGCATAGACCGCAACGCCAACCCCCTGAGCCGTAAGCGCACGCTCGAGTGATGCCGTGAGCCCCAAACGTGCAATACCAGGGTCCGTCACGATAAGGACCTTCTGGATCGAGCGCTTTTGAAGCACCGCGGGCACATCCTCGGCATGCTCCAAAATGCGCGGCTCGGTATAGGGCAGGATCGGCAATGCAATGCGAAAAACCGTCTGATATGTTCGGCACCAGGCACGACGGGCTAGATGCATAAAGGAAACTCCTTCATTTGTTGATAGGTCAACATTTGCTCGCCCGATTGTACTCAGCGGCGGTCAAAGACGGCCTGCCAATCGTTAATCAATCAACATCTTCATATCTCAAAATTGTTTTATTAAAAATCATTCCTAATAGGCTTCACATTTGGTTGCATTTATGGATAATAGAACCCGTCAAGACGCACGTCCGGAGAGGGCCCTTACGGGACCGGACGAGCGCACAATCGCCATCGATCGAAAGGATCGAATCATGAAGTTTGTTTGCCCCGTTTGCGGTTATGTGGAAGAGTTCGACGGCGACCAGCTGCCCGAGGATTTTAAGTGCCCCCAGTGCGGCGTTCCCGGTTCTCGTTTCCTGAAGCAGGAGGAGGGCCAGCTCGAGTGGGCCGCCGAGCACGTCGTGGGCGTCGCCAAGATGGAGGGTGTCTCTGAGGACATCGTTGCCGACCTGCGCGCCAACTTTGAGGGCGAGTGCTCCGAGGTCGGTATGTACCTGGCCATGGCGCGCGTCGCTCATCGCGAGGGCTATCCCGAGATCGGCCTGTACTGGGAGAAGGCTGCCCACGAGGAGGCCGAGCACGCTGCCAAGTTCGCTGAGCTCCTGGGCGAGGTCGTAACCGACTCCACCAAGAAGAACCTCGAGATGCGCGTTGAGGCCGAGAACGGCGCCACCGCCGGCAAGACCGATCTTGCCAAGCGTGCCAAGGCCGCCGGCCTCGATGCCATCCACGACACCGTGCACGAGATGGCTCGCGACGAGGCCCGCCACGGCAAGGCTTTCGCCGGCCTGCTCAAGCGCTACTTTGGCTAAGCCAACCGCCTGAGACATAACCTCAAGCTCGATGAGGCCCGGACCGTATTGGTTCGGGCCTTTTTCGTGCCTCACGAACTTGTTAACGCCCTGAAATAGGACCGCCTTCGGCATCGGCTTCTCGTCAAAAACTAAGTGAGTAGACTTTTTGGAACTTGCCGAGCACACCACCCATATTGCTTTATAAAGCCGCAGGTAAATGACTTGTTGCAAAACGGCCTGGTCGCCAAAGTGCCAAAAGTCTACTCACTTAGAACCGCAGCCGTCCACGATTGAGCCGTTTTGTGTCTAACGGGCATCTTCCCGTCGATTACTCCCAATTTTGTCCAGTCAACGAATAGTTCAGACCGGAGTAATGTCTCAGCCCTTTGCTCATCTGAGCTTTTATCACGATATTCAGCATCGAGCATCCTGCATATGGCCTTAACGATCGCGCGGAATCTATCCTCATCGGATATCTGTCTGTGTGTCAGGAGAAGTACATCGTAGCCCATGGCCTGAAGGGCCGTCATGCGGTCAGCGTCACGCAAGCCATCCCCTGCGCGTCCGTGCGAGGCCTTTCCCTGACATTCAATGGCCACCTGTCGCCTGCCGTCCGGCGAAGACAGAAGTATGTCGATATATACACGGGACTTTCCCACAATCGCTCGAGCACTTGTGCTTAGCATCACTTCAACATTAAGCTCTATGTCGCAAAAACCTTCGCCTCCCAGGGATCGCGGCAGTGCAAGTAGCAAATACGCCTCGACCTCAAAAGGCGACGCGGCACCCAATGGAACGAGTTGCGATACCGCCATAAATCTATTGCCGCAACGCATCCCGCAAACATCTGAACAAAAACGGTCAAGGTCTCCGCCCAAAACCAAAGCGTCTCGACGCCATAAATTTGAGGCGATGCCGTCCTCGGACGGGCAGCGCACCCAACCGAACGTTGTCGAAATCGCGCCCGAATCAATTGCACGCGAAAGCTCCGCCTCAAGTGCCGCCGGCAGGGCACACACCGCAAACAAGCCACACATCTCCGCCAATACCAAAAGAAGCTGAAGATCCGTCAGATGCCGCGACATGATGAATGTCGTCAGTAGAGGAGATGTAACCAAAAACCCATGCTCCGTTTCCAGCACGGATTCCCTGGGGAGCTCACCAAGAAACAGCCGCTGCCTAATGCTGGCAGGACAAGTCCGTTTGTTTCTCGTCTGAACCAATGTATACAACGGAAAACCGAGCGCGACCGCAGCCGTCGGGTTGCGGGCGAGATCATATCGCTGCCGGTCTTCTTCCGGTCGTGGAAGCGGCGGACACAGAGCGCGGACCTGAGGGGGCAAACGCCAGTACCTAAAAGCCGATATGTCACAAAGTAGATCTTTCATAGGCACAGGAAAACACGAATTTCAACCCAGTCAGTCACGCATTGGCGCGAACGCACCAAAAATGGCGCCGAACGGACTGCAAAGTTTTCAACAGCCCTCCCCAACTGGCCAAAAGCTTGCC
>URSP01000140.1:0-3525 GCA_900550515.1 uncultured Collinsella sp.
TAGCCCAGCCCACAGACGATTCCACCCAACACGAAATCCATCGAACAATCGTTCGGAGTTCGATGGAGATTCGTTTACTCGGACAAAACCGAGTCGGCTCTGTCCGAGTAAGTTTGAATAGCGAATCGAAATTGCTATGTCCGCATAGCGATGGCGGATATGGTTTCCGTAATGACAGATATAGTTGACATTGGCTGATAGATGCAATATATATGTGTCATGTTGCAACGGATATCTGTCCATTACTACGAAAGGAACTCCATGCCGGGCAAAAAGAACCTACGCATGAAGGCGGCGCGCGCGGCGGTTGGCCTTTCGCAAGCTGACTTGGCCGAGGCCGTGGGCGTTACGCGCCAGACCATCGGCCTGATCGAGGCGGGCGGCTACAACCCCACGCTCAATTTGTGCGTGTCAATCTGTAAAGCGCTACGCGTTACGTTGAACGACTTGTTTTGGGAAGACGAGAGCGACGTCGACCCTGACGCTCTTTAGGAGTTCGCTATGAAATTTGAAGATTTAAAACTCGTGCAAAAGTGGCGTGAATATGCCGGCCCAAAGGATGAGCGCCTGGAGGCTGAGAGCGCGAAGATCTACAAGATTGGTTTCGTGCTGCTTTCGTTTGGCATGTTGATGATCTTTTTCTACCAGTATATAGCTCGACAGGTTGCGTGGGTTCACAGCGACGCCAGTGAAATGCCGCATGGCTTTGCAACGCCGTTCGAGGCAGCCATGTATTTGTGGCTCGTTCTCGTGATGTTGATTTGCGCAGGACTGCAAACGCGGAAGGGCTATGTCGATACCAATCGTTTTGGGCAAACCGAGCATCTTCCTGTTGGATATTTTCTGCTTGTCAGCGGTCTTAGCGGCGCCGCGTTCGCGCTTGTTATTGCCGCAATGCGCTGTATCGCTGAGGCGCAGATCGTACCGCTTGAAAGTGTCTTTTGGTTGGCGAACCTGGCCACGGGCGTGTTCTGCGGCGCGACGATTTTTGCGGCCACGTTTGCTGCCCTGTGCGCAACGTTTTTCACGGCGAAAAGACGCCGTGCCAAGCTCGAGGCAGAACTCGACTCCTCTGACGACATCTAATGCGTAATGGGCTGGCTCTGGGTATCCAAAACCAGCCCATTTTGATGTTCGATGAGCCGAGTCAGCGTCTCTCGTAAAAGCAACTAGGAGCTAGCGAAGCTCATCAGAATTGACCTCATCGGCGGTGTCTTTTTCGAGCGCCGTGCGGCGGGCGCTGTAGGCGATGAGGCCGGCGCCTGCCGCGGCGAGTGCAGCAGCGGCTGCCGTAAGGGGAGCGTTGACATCGCCCGTGCCCGCAAGCGCGCCCGCTTTTCCGGAGCGCTTGTTAGTGCCGTGGTCCTTGCCACTGCTGGAGCTGCTTCCGCCGGAGCCACCTCCACTCGTGCCGCCATCGCCGTCGATCGTCATCGGGGCGTCGTGAAGTTCTGTCGTATCCGCGCTGTCGCATACGCCGACCTGAACTTCTGAGCGTTCGCATGCCGCGTCGGGCACATGAAGCTCGTGCAGTACGGCACCCAGCGCCGAGTTTGCGCCCGGTCGAATTTCCTCGAGCGTTACGGGATCGAGCGCCACCAGCTTACGCGCCTTCGCATATAGCGTTACGCGTTTGCCCACCTCGTCGCTCCAACTCTCGGGGATGGCGAAGCTCATGCGGAACTGTGCCGTGCAACCCGGTGCCAGCACGGCGTTGCCACTGTCGGCTACCAGCGGGTGCGTTGCAAAATGTGCGCCCAGCGTCTCGAGCGTGTACTTCATGTGTGTCATGTCGTTGGCCGAAGCGTCCTCGGCAAGCTCTGGATCGTAGATCGATGCCATGCGTGCGTTCACTCCGAACCCGATGGATGCGCTGGAGAACGGCTGACTGGAGCCCTCTCGGTACAGATCGATCGTGCCGGCGGTCAGCAAGGTGTTGCCGTCGTTTCGCACCGTGACCATGAAGGATTCGCCTGCTGCTCCGGGCACCACCGCGCCCGAGGTAGCGACTGCGCCCGTCGGAGTGGCACACGCCACCAAGGGCACTTCGATGCCGTGTAGTTCTGCCTCGCTCTTCTCCGCGCTCACAATGTGCGTGGCGAGCGCGGAGAGCATGCTCCCCGACGTCAAAAATGTCGTTATCTGATCGACGGGATGGTCCAGCTCGCACATCACGAACGGCTCCGTGAACAGATCGCCTGCCAAGGTGCTGGCGAAGATGCGGAAGTGCTTGCCCATCACTGCTACCGGGTTGCCTTCTTCGTCGTAGGCCTGTCCCACCTTGCCGTCGGTGTTCTCTACGTACATCACGCACCGGCCGTTGTCGCTTACGCTAAACGATGCCGGGCCACAGCCTGCGGCACCCACGGGCTGCGTTGCAAATGCCGATGCGCCTCGCGTCCAAGTAATATGCTGCAGTTGCTCGTTGACGGTTGCCAAAAAGCCCGAATGTTGTGGCCACGGCACCGCGTGGGGTACTGTGGCATCTGGTGGCATAACGCCCCAACCCGCGATGGACTGGCCGATCACGGCATACGATGCGCAGCCACAACCGCCTGCAGTCTCGTATACAACGGGCACCACCATTTTGCCGCTGATATTCTCGGGCGCGCCCAGTTCGATACTCGACGGTGCCTGCGGAAAGCGGAGGACCTGACGGAACGTGAGGCTGTCGCCCAAATCATCCGACCACAGGGTAAAGCACTCCAGCGTAACCTCAGCCTCGCTGCCGAGTGCCTTTTCTGCGGTGGTTCCGCGACGGTGGAGGTAGGCACCCGACAGACGTCCGTCGACAAGTGTCTTGCCCACCGTGATGCGTGGGCACTGCAGACAATGGTGGCCATCCTCCTGAAGGCGGCCGCGCGAGATGCTGCGCCACGACGTGTGCGACATCACGCGAACTCCGTCGTTGCTTATGCGCAGGCGCACAACGGACAGTATGCCGGATGTGCTCGCCGTATCGAAAAGGGTGTTGTCACCGGCGGGGCGCTCGCCCGAGACCAGCAGCACGTAGGCGTCCCGGTTTCCCCTCCCGTCTGTATATTCCACCACGTCGAAGTCGTAATCGAATATGCCGGTGCGCTCCACGTCGCCCTCGCCAAACCCAAGGGGGAAGTCCACGGGCGTGGGAGCGGACCACGTGCCGTTCGTCTTTGTATGCACCACCAGGCGCGAACGACCATTCTCGCCGTAGCGCACCGAGGCGATACGGAATAGGCATTCTACGCCGGCGATAATCGCCAGCTTCATATGAGCTTCGCTGAGCACGCTAGCAAACAGCACGTTGTCGCTCGAAGGTTTGATGCCGCCACGCTCGTCCTCCGATACACCAGCAGAATTAGCGTTGGGGTCCGCAACAGCGTTCGTCGCCTGCCCGATATAGGTGTACTCGTACATCGGCGCGGCGTTTTCGTCGTTCCCTATCAGTGCATGGACGAAATGCTCGATCTGTCCCGTGTCGTCGCTCTCTGCATCCGCCTCGAGCTCAATGCACGTGACCGCTTGATCCCAATCGCGCACGACAGG
>URSP01000141.1:0-3515 GCA_900550515.1 uncultured Collinsella sp.
CGTAATAGAAGGAGTTCGAGGTGCCTTGCTCAAAGCTGTAGCGCGTATAGGGTGTGAGGTCGGCAAGGGACAGCTGCGAGCGACGGGCGAGCGGGTGGCGTTCGCTCACGAACACGTGGACTTTCGCATCAAAGAGGGGATGAAAGCTCGCTCGGGCATCGGTAAAGGCCTTCTGCAAGACACGGGTATTAAAGTCGTCCAGATAGAGGATGCCGATGTCGCTGCGAAACGCACGGACGTCGTCGATGATCTGCGCCGTGGTGGTCTCGCGCATGATGAACTCGAACTTGCTGTCGCGGCAGCGCTCGACGACGTTGACAAAGGCCTCGACCGAAAACGCGTAGTGTTGGGCCGAGATGGCGAGGCGGGCCTGAGGTGTACCGCCGTCCTCGTAGCGGGCCTCGAGCATGTCGGCCTGCTCTACGACCTGGCGTGCATAACCCAAAAGCTCGGTGCCGTCGTTGGTGAGTGCAACACCGCGGCTGGAGCGCGTAAAGATTTCGATATGAAGTTCCTGCTCCAGGCTTTTGACGGCATTGGAGATATTGGACTGCGCCGTATAGAGGCGCTGGGCTGCGGCGTTGATCGAACCGGACTCTGCCACGGCGATCAAAAAGCGAAGCTGCTGGAGGGTCATCGGCGCCCGTCCTTTCGAGTGTTATCTACAAAACCGATAACAGGTTAGCGCTTTTAAGTGATTGACCCGGGGAGACGATGCTCGTACTATTCAAAACACACAAAGGCGGTAGGTAATTAAGCCAACTACGGAACCGGGATGCGAAAGGAGGCCCGCATATGAATTGCTTACCAAGACGAATGCCGGGCTCCTGTTTGCGCCCGTTGGCGTGATCAGGAGACAGCGACTTACTTCTCTCTAATTTGTTTACTTTTGTTCGATCAAGGAGATCATCATGAGCCAGTTCATCAACAACCCCGAGCACACCTTTGGTTTCGATACCCTGCAGCTGCACGTTGGCCAGGAGAGCGCCGATCCTGCATCCGACTCCCGTGCCGTGCCTATCTACCAGACCACGAGCTATGTGTTCCGCAACTCCCAGCACGCCGCCGACCGCTTTGGCCTTGCCGATGTTGGTAACATCTACGGCCGTCTGACCAACTCCACCCAGGGCGTCTTCGAGGACCGTATCGCCGCACTCGAGGGTGGCGTGGCAGGTCTCGCCGTCGCCTCCGGTGCTGCTGCCATCACCTATACCCTGCAGGCTCTTGCCCAGGCCGGTGACCACGTGGTTGCCCAGAAGACCATCTACGGTGGCTCCTACAACCTGCTGGAGCATACGCTCTCCCAGTTTGGCGTCGAGACCACGTTTGTCGACGCTCATAACCTGGACGAGGTCGAGGGCGCCATCAAGGACAACACCACGGTCATCTATCTCGAGACGCTCGGCAACCCCAACTCCGACATCCCCAACATCGACGCCATCTCCGAGATCGCCAAGAAGCACGGTCTGCCGGTTGTCGTCGACAACACTTTCGGCACCCCGTATCTGTTCCGCCCGCTGGAGCATGGTGCCAACATCGTCGTCCACTCCGCAACCAAGTTCATCGGCGGCCACGGCACCTCGCTGGGCGGCGTGATCGTCGACGGCGGTAACTTCGATTGGAAGGCGAGCGGAAAGTACGCGCAGATCGCCGAGCCCAACCCCTCCTACCATGGCGTCTCGTTTGCCGAGGCTGCCGGTCCCGCCGCCTTCGCAACCTATGTCCGCGCTATCCTGCTGCGTGACGAGGGCGCCTGCATCAGCCCGTTCAACGCCTGGGTCCTGCTCCAGGGCACCGAGACTCTGTCGCTGCGCGTTGACCGTCATGTCGAGAACACCAAGAAGGTCGTTGAGTTCCTGGCTGGTGACGGCCACGTCGCCAAGGTGAACCACCCGAGCCTGTCTGAGCACCCCGATCACGAGCTCTATCAGAAGTACTTCCCCCGTGGCGGTGCCTCGATCTTTACCTTTGAGATTAAGGGTGGCCAGGAGGCAGCTTGGAAGTTTATCGATCATCTGCAGGTGTTCTCGCTGCTCGCCAACGTGGCCGACGTCAAGTCGCTCGTCGTGCACCCGGCTACTACTACGCACTCCCAGCTCTCTGCCGAGGAGCTCGCCGAACAGAACATCACGCCCTCCACGATCCGTCTTTCCATCGGTACCGAGAACGCCGAGGATATCATCTGGGATCTGAAGCAGGCCTTCGCCGCGCTGGACGAGTAAGGCGACTTGTGCAAGGACCCCTTGCGACTCGATAGGTATAACTGCATAAAATGCCTGCTCAAGGCGCCTGTGCGAACAATGGTTGCACAGGCGCCTTTTTTGCATAGAGAGGGCGCAAAAACAGGGTTTTTGACACGCTTTATGCATTCGAGTTGTGGAAAACTCCTGTTGAGAGGATGTGAGTTTTACGCAATTGACGTGCGCCTTTTGAGTAAAACCGCAGGTCGCGATTTGCTCGGGGTACTATGCAGCGCGATCGAATCACACGCAGCTCAAACGCAGCAAAAACGCACTACGGAGGTTTCCAGCTACATGAGGATCGATTCACGAAAACCGAAAGCCGCCGCCCTTTCCGCCGCTCTGACCGTGGCACTTTTGGTGGGCGCCGGCGCAACTGATGCCCACGCGGCAACACTATCCGATACGGTCGGATCTACGCCGTCCGAGGCGACGCTGGTGCAGCCCGTCGACTACCGCGGCGATGGTTATGGCTCTATGCAGGAGTGGAATGCCTCGATGGGGGCAAAGCGCGACTCCCTGGAGATGCGCGCTCAGATCATTATGAATATGTATGGCGACTATGCTACCGATGACGAGCGCGCTGTGCTGCAGGGTTGCCTCGACGGTGCGGGTAGCCTGTTGACGATGGGGGAGGTCGACGCCAAGTCGACCGAGCTCGACGAGCTTCGCTCCACGCTTGAGGATGCCAAGCGCGAGGCGCTCGAGGCTGCCGCAGCCGAAGCAGAGGCCGCTGAGGCCGTTCAGGCATCGTATTACAACGCCGGCTCCGGCTCGTCTTACGCGTCTGCTGCGTATTACGCGAACGGCTCGGGCCTGACGCGCTCGAGCGGCGTCAATAACTATAACGGCCGCCGCGAGACTTATTACAGCAGCAACGTACTCTACCATCACCGCACGGGCGAATGGACGCAGGATTCCGAGGGCTTTTGGCGCGATTCCGATGGCTACTACGTCGTGGCCGCGGGCGATAAGGCCCAAGGCTCCACGTTTACCGGCTCCAAGGGCGAGTGTAAGGTCTATGACTCCGGCTGCGCAGCCGGAACCACCGACTACTACACTGGCTGGTAATTATTCTGCATCACGGATATTTGGCGGATGGGCGTCTTTACCGAGCTTTAGGGCAACGTAAGGACGCCCGTTCTATGTATGCGTTTGAGCTAACAGAGCCCTTACCGTGGCAGTACGCTGGGCGTATGGATGCGGGGCACACTGGTTCTTGAGAAATAAGGTCTTTCTCTTGGAGGAAGTGGTCTTGTGAATGCTCGAGATATT
>URSP01000142.1:0-3487 GCA_900550515.1 uncultured Collinsella sp.
TGGTCCGCATGCCCGCCAAGTCGCGAAAGCCGCCGCCCACGGTATAGGGAATGGCCAGCTCCTCAGCAGCATGCGCCGCCATCTCGATAGTCGTCGCACGGTTGTCGCTTGTGGCGGTAATGTCCAGGAAGACGACCTCGTCCGCACCCTCGCGGTCGTAGGCGCGGGCCAGCTCCACCGGGTCGCCAGCATCGCGCAGGCTCACAAAGTTGACGCCCTTGACCACGCGGCCGTCCTTAACATCCAGGCAGGGAATCACGCGTTTGGTAAGCATGGGCTACTCCTCCCCTCGGACGGCGTCCAGTGCCTGGGCCAACGTAAAGTTGCCCTCGTAGAGCGCGCGACCGGTAATGGCACCTTCAATCGCGTCCTCACCCACCGCGGCCAGTGCGCGGATGTCGTCGAGCGTCGAGATGCCGCCCGACGCCACGACGGGAAAGCCCGCGACCTCGGCCACGTGGCGATACGTCGCCACGTCGATGCCCGTCTGCATGCCGTCGCGCGCGATGTCGGTGTACACCAGGTGCTTGAAGCCCAGCTCGGTGAGCTGTGCCACGGCATCGTCGAGTGACACGCCCGCGCCATCACGCCAGCCGTTCACCTTGACCTGACCGTCGCGCGCGGCGATGTCTGCCACCAGCAACTCACCAAAGCCTTGGGCCGCCACCTCGGCAAAACCCGGCTCGGTCACGAGCACCGTGCCCAGTGCGATGCGACGCGCGCCGTAGCCGGCCAGCTCGTCGATGCGTGCAAGCGAGCGAACGCCGCCGCCCACGTCCACAGACAGACCGTCGATGCCGCAGATGCCCTTAATCGCCGCCGAGTTGGCAGCGCACGTGTCCTCGTCCTCGCCAAAGGCAGCAGACAGGTCGACGACGTGCACCCAGCTCGCACCCTGCTCGGCAAATGAGCGGGCGACTGCCACGGGGTCGTCGGAATATACCTTGCAGCGGCTGCGGTCACCGCGCTCCAGGCGCACGACCTTGCCGCCGATCAGATCGATTGCGGGAAACAGGATCATCGGCCGGCCTCCTCGACGATGTTGACGAAGTTCTTAAGGATGCGCTGACCCAGCGCGGAGGATTTCTCGGGATGGAACTGGCAGCCCCACACGTTGCCGTGACGCACGATGCACGGGAAGCTCCGCGTATAGTGCGTGCGCGCCAGCACATCGGCGGCATCGGCATCGTCGGCCACCGCGTAGCTGTGGGTGAAGTACATGTTGGCACCCTCGGCAAAACCAGTAAGCAGCGGATCGGCCGCGCCGGCGGGCGTCATGTGCACCTGGTCCCAGCCCACGTGTGGCACCTTCAGGCGACTCGATTCCAAGCGCGTACACGAGCCGCGCATGATGCCCAGGCCATCGACCCAGGGGCCGCCGACCTGCTCGGAGGCACCGTCGTCCGCGTCCGCGCCCTCGTCCGCCGGCACGCCCTCGTCGCCGCGCTCAAAAAACAGCTGAAGGCCCAGGCAGATGCCGAGCAGCGGAGTTCCGGCGGCAACGGCGTCGAGCACGGCCGCCGCCTCGCCGCTTTGGCGCATAAAGGCAATCGCGTCGTAGAACGCGCCCACGCCCGGGATGACCAGGCCGTCGGCGTTGCGGATCTGATCCGGATCGTCCGATGTGCAGGCGGCGGCACCGGCGCGCGCAAGCCCGCGCACAACGCTCGACAAGTTGCCCTTGTGGTAGTCGACCACCACGACCTTCGGTTCGCCCACGCGACCCTCCTTTTCCCCATTCAAAACCTGTCCCTTTTTTGGCAGGTTACAGTGAACCCTTGGTGCTGGGGACGCCATGCACGCGGGGATCCAGCTCACAGGCATGGCGCATCGTGCGGCCCACGGCCTTAAAGGCGGCCTCGATAATGTGATGCGAGTTGCTGCCCGCCAGCTCGCGCACGTGCAGCGTGAGCTTGGCGTCGCGCGCAAAGGCGTAGAAGAACTCGACGGCCAGCTCGGTATCAAAGCTGCCCACGCGCTCGGTCGGCACGGGCAGCTCACAATAGGCCTGCCCGCGGCCCGAGATATCCACGGCGGCCATCACGAGCGTCTCGTCCATGGCGATCGCCGCGTCGGCAAAGCGCGTAATACCCGCCTTGTCGCCCAGTGCCTGGCAAAACGCCTCGCCCAGCACGATGCCCGTGTCCTCGACGGTGTGGTGCGCATCGACCTCCACGTCGCCCACCGCGTGCACCGTCAGATCGAACAGACCATGGCGGCCAAAAGCGTTGAGCATGTGGTCGAAAAACGGCACGCCGGTCGAGATATCGCACACGCCGCTTCCGTCCAGGTCGAGCTTTACGACAATGTCGGTCTCGCCCGTCTTGCGGGTTACCTCGGCATAGCGGTCCATCTACATCTCCTCCTTCACCAGCGCGGCAAACGCAGCCAGCACCTCGTCGTTTTCCTGCGGGGTACCCACGGTAATGCGTAGGCAGTCCGCGAGTCCCGGCGCGTAGCTAAAGTCGCGCACCAAAATCGAATACTCGTCGCGCAGACGCTCGCGCACGCGCGTGGCATGCGGCGTGCGCACGAGCACAAAGTTCGCCGCGCTCGGCCACGCCTCCACGGTCAGACCCTCGGCAGCCATTGCGCGTAGGGCGCACAGCTC
This sequence comes from uncultured Collinsella sp., assembly GCA_900550515.1. Lineage (GTDB taxonomy): Bacteria > Actinomycetota > Coriobacteriia > Coriobacteriales > Coriobacteriaceae > Collinsella. The sequence continues at coordinate 2,612 of URSP01000142.1, forward strand.
GCGCTCGCGCTCGGATGCAACCTGTGCCACTACGGGCGCGTACGCATCGCGGGCACGCACGCAGGCAAGCGCGGCGGCCTGGCTCAGCACGTTAACCGAGTAGATTTGGCGAATCGCCGCAAACACATCGATGACCTCGGGTGCCGCGATCACATAGCCCAGACGCGTGCCGGCAGCGCCAAACGCCTTGGACAACGTATGCAGAATCACCAGGTTGGGATGCTCGGCGATAAGCCCCTGCGCCGTGGTGGCCGCGCCAAACAAATCGTCGGCAAACTCAACGTAGGCCTCGTCGACCATTACCATGCTAGGGCACGCATCGCACAGCGCCGCGACAAAATCGAGCGGAGCTACATCACCCGTAGGATTGTTGGGCGAGGTCACGATGGCGAGGTTGCACTCGGGCGCGGCCGTGAGCACAGCAGCCTGGTCGAGCTCAAAGGTCGCCGGATCGCGCCACACGTCGCGCACCTCGGTCTGGCAGAGCGACGCAAAGAACGCATACTCGCTAAAGCACGGCGGGCAGTTGAGCAGGGTCCGCCCCGCACCGCCAAACGCCAGCAGATAGTTATAGAGCAGCTCGTCGCCGCCGTTGCCCACGCAGATGTTCTCGCGCGTCACGCCATGCCAGGCAGCAAGCTCGTCGCGCAGGTCGTTCGACATGGGATCGGGATAGCGGTTGAGCGGTGTAGCAGCCAGGGCGGCGTCGGCCGCCTCGCGCACGCCGGCCGGCACGGGATAGGTATTCTCGTTGGCCGAAAGGTTGATACGCGTGGGCGTAAAGTTGGGATCGTAGGGCTCAATGCCGGCCAAGTAGGGCTGGACGAGCTCCTTCATGTGGGGCGTCAGCTCGGCCATTTTAGGCCTCCTCGACGA
>URSP01000143.1:0-3464 GCA_900550515.1 uncultured Collinsella sp.
TACGAGATCTAGTACGGTCTCGTGGGCTCGGAGATGTGTATAAGAGACAGAGGTCGAGCTGCTTGGATGCCAATCGGGCGTAATCGGTGCCTTTGAGAGCATGGTGTACGAGACAGGCGTGTTTACGTTCGCTCCTGGCGACATGCTCTTCATGTATACGGATGGAACGATTGAGGCCCGCGACCGCACCGGAGCGTTCTTTGGCGAGCAGCGCTTGCGCGATCTTCTGCTTTCTGTTTCGGGGGAGGGCGTGTCGGGCATTTGCGGCAAGGTCTTGGGCGAGCTTGACCGATTTACCGAATCGGCGCTGGACGATGACATTGCATTGGTGTCCCTTGAGTTTTTACGGGGTCGTTCATAGACGACGCTGAGCGGGCTGAATCCGCACGGTTGGGGAAACGAATGCATCGAGTGGGCTTTTTTGGGGAACCATGGTCGTATGAATGAGTGGAATGACATAGCGGTTTTGACGCCACCAGGCGATATCGACATCGCCACGGTGCCTGCGCTGCGTCGGCGGTTGGATGCTTTGATTGGCCGCGGCGTGCGTCGTGTCGTCATCAACTGTCAGGCTGTTAACTTTATCGATTCGACGGGCTTGGCATTCCTGCTTACGCGCGCTCGTGAGCTCATGAGGCGAGAAGGCCTGCTTTCGCTCGTCAATGCATCAGGTGAAGTTGTTCGCTTTTTGGAGATTGCTCGTCTTGTCGATATCCTTCATGTCGCGGGGCCGGCACGGGAGTCTATTCCCGCCATTCCGGTGGGGGAGCTGCCTCGCTGGAGTAAGAGCGTCGAGGTCCGTCAGGGTATCGAGAATCTTCCATACTACCGACATCGCATCGCCGAACTCCTTGAATCGCTCCCGTTGCGCCGTGACGAGCGCTACGATGTCGCATTGGCGTCGGGGGAGGCGCTGGGTAATGCCTATGACCATGCGGGCGGTATCGGGTGCGTCCTGACGGTTCAGGCCTATGGCGATCGCGTTGTGGTTGAGGTGCTTGATCGAGGTGCCGGCTATTCTATCGATGAAACGAGCGAACCGGTCGCATCCGAGGAACGCGGCCGTGGCATCAAGCTTATGCGTATGCTCGTCGATAACGTGGAGGTTGCTCGTCGTACGGACGGCGCCGGCACGCGCGTGCAGATGGTGAAGCTGTTTAGCGGAGCACTGGAATCGTGTGCCTAGCCAATCGCTTTAGCGCGTTTAGCTACTAAGAACATGCGGCAGACAAGTTTTTTGAAAAAAGTACTTGCGTCTTTTGGACAACTCGCGTAAATTAATAACCCGCAAGCGGACATGGCTCAGTTGGTAGAGCACAACCTTGCCAAGGTTGGGGTCGCGGGTTCGAGCCCCGTTGTCCGCTCCAAACGCAACAGCCCGGCTACTACGGTAGCCGGGCTTTTTTGTATCCATCGCATGGGCTCGAACCCGAGAGGGAGCGAGCGTTTTGGGGCGTGGCTGTGGCGTTGTTTGCCGCGAATGTCCGCTTTGGGCGTATCATCGTGGGCATCTCGCAAAACCTCGTTGCAAGGGAGACTCATCGCATGGCTACAGAAAAGTCCTCTTCGCGCTCATGGATGTCCGATGCCGCGATCTATCAGATCTATCCGCGCTCGTTTAAGGATTCGACTGGTTCGGGTCTGGGCGATATCGCGGGCATTACCCAGCAGATGGACTATCTTGAGCGACTGGGTATCGAGGCCATCTGGCTGAGCCCGTTTTACCCTTCGCCTCTTGTCGATGGCGGCTATGATGTGGCGGACTACTGCGATGTCGACCCACGTCTCGGCTCGCTTGACGACTTCGATGACATGATCGCTGCGGCTCACGCGCGCGGCATCAAGGTCATCGTCGACATCGTGCCCAACCATTCATCCAACCAGCACCCCTGGTTCAAAGCCGCTCTTGCCGCCGGCCCCGGATCGCCCGAGCGCGCCCGTTATATCTTCCGCGATGGTCGCGGCGAGCACGGCGAGCTGCCTCCCACCAATTGGAATGCCAACTTTGGTGGCCCCGCCTGGACGCGTGTTGCGGACGGTCAGTGGTATCTGCACATGTTTACGCCCGAGCAGCCGGACTTTGACTGGTCATGCCCCGAGGTTCATGCGCTCTTTTGCGACGTCCTGGCGTTTTGGAGCGATCGAGGCGTCGATGGCTTTCGCATTGATGTGGCGCAAGGTCTCGCCAAGGATCTCGACCGCGATGACCTCGACCGGTGGCATCTCGCCGAGGGCGATGACATGGTTGACGACGGCACCCATCCGCTGTGGGACCGCAATGAGGTCCACGAGATCTATCGCGAGTGGCGCCGCGTGTTCGACCGCTATAATCCGCCGCGCAGTGCCGTTGCCGAGGCGTGGGTGCTGCCCGAGCGCCAGTATCTCTACGCGCGTCCCAGCGAGCTTGGCCAGACATTCAACTTTGAGTTTGCCAAGGCCACTTGGACCTATGATGACATGCACACTGCAATCGAGAAGGGCTTGAAGGCAGCCGTCGAATCCGATTCCGCCTCGACCTGGGTACTCTCCAACCACGACGTGCCGCGCGTGGCGACACGCTATGCCCTGCCGCAAATCAAGGCGACGCGCTACCACCAGATTGCGCTCGACTGGCTCTTGCGCGACGGGTCGTCTTATGACGAGGACCGTGAACTCGGCGAGCGCCGCGCGCGGGCGGCCCTTTTGCTTGAGCTGGCGCTTCCGGGCTCGGCATACGTGTATCAGGGTGAGGAGCTCGGCCTTTTTGAGGTGGCTGATATCCCGTGGGCTGCACTCGAAGACCCTACTGCGACCAATACGCACGGACCGAAGCGTGAGAAGGGGCGCGACGGCTGTCGTGTGCCCCTGCCGTGGGTGGCGGCGGACGATCCCGCGCATGGCGGATCGTTTGGGTTTTCGCCGGCAGACGCCGATGCGGCGCCCCATCTGCCGCAGCCTGCATGGTTTTCCGATTATGCTGCCGATAGGGAAGAAGTGGACCCGACATCGATGCTTGCGCTCTATCGTGACGCCCTCTGGCTGCGGCGCAAGCTGCGCGGGTGCGCCAACGATCTTGCGTGGCTCGATCTTGACGGGCGCACCGGTCTTGCGGATGGTGCCGAGGGCGCTGAGGGCGGCGTCATCGCCTATCGCCGCGATAACGGCTGGGCGTGTGTGACGAACTTCGGTGCAGCACCCGTGGAGCTGCCGGCGGGCAGGGTCCTGCTCACCTCATCACCGCTTGCAGACGGCAGGCTCACGCAGGACAGCTCTGCCTGGATCATGCTCGGTGAGATGTAGGGGCATCTCGCTGCGAGCCTGCGTTTGTCCACGCCTTTCGTGACGACTGATGCCCTCGCGAGAGCGTCGCAAAACTTTTCAAAAAAAGTTCTTGCATAGGATGCGGGCATCACGTAAGATTAATCCTCGTAAGCGGACATGGCTCAGTTGGTAGAGCACAACCTTGCCAAGGTTGGGGTCGCGGG
>URSP01000144.1:0-3417 GCA_900550515.1 uncultured Collinsella sp.
TCGAGCAGGCCACCAAGCTCGCCCGTAACATGGTGACGCGCTTTGGTATGTCCGACGAGTTTGGCATGATGGCGCTCGGTACCGTTCAGAATGCGTACCTTAACCAGGACACGTCGCTCACCTGCGCCCCCGGTACGGCCGAGCGTGTGGACGCAATTGTCGCCAAGTTGATTGAGGATGCGCACGACCGCGCCCTGCAGATCCTCAAGGAAAACAAGTTCAAGCTCCACGAGCTGGCTCGTTATCTGTACAAGAAGGAGACGATCACGGGCGAGGAGTTCATGAACCTCCTCACGCGCGAGAATCCGCTGATGCCCAAGCAGCAGTAAAGCCGCGGCCGAGCCAGTAAACGCCGACGCCCCATTTGAGCAGCTTTCTCAAATGGGGCGTTTTGCTTGAGGGGGATGGAAATGAAGATCGTGGTGAGTGCCTGCTTGATGGGCGAGAGCTGCAAGTATAACGGGCTCGACAACTATCATCGCGAGTTGGTCGAGGCCTGCGAGCGTACGGGGACCGAGGTCCTCTTGGTGTGCCCTGAGGTCTTTGGCGGCCTGCCCACGCCGCGCAAGCCGTCCGAGATTGTGAACGGCGAGGTCCGTACCTGCGAGGGTGCCTCGGTCGATCGCGAGTTTCGTCTGGGCGCTCAACGTGCGCTCGATATGTGCGAGCAGGCGGGCGGCCCGTCCGAGATTGCTGCGTGCGTCTTGCAGGACCGCAGTCCCTCGTGCGGCGCGGGTCGCATCTACGACGGTACCTTTAGCGGTACGCTCACCGCGGGCAACGGCGTCTTCGTTGATCTGTTGCTGCGTCACGGCTATCGCGTTATACCAGCTAGCGAGTTCGACCCCAGCATGCTGGAGCAATAAAAAACCACCACAAGGGCACTGCTCCCTTGTGGTGGTTTTGGGCTAGGCCTAGAGCGTGTGGCCGTAGGCGTTGGCGGCCTTGATGGCGGCGGCGAACTTTTCGTCGGTGAAGGGCTCCGGGTTGCCTTGCTTCCACTCGTTGGTGGCGTGTGCGTATTCGCACAGGGCAGGGATGTCGGCCTCGGAAAGTCCGACCTGCTCAAGCGTTACGGGCAGGCCCATCTGCTTGTTAAAGGCGGCGTAGCGTTCAAGGCTCTCGGTATCGCCCGTATAGGCAAACAGCACGAGCACGCCCAGGCTCACGACCTCGCCGTGCAGATAGGTTCCCTCGCGAGGAATGCTGCACGTCGCATTGTAGAACGCGTGCGCCACGCTCGAGTTGTAGTAGTAATCGTTTTGGTTGGTCAGGTTCGAGACATAGCCCGTGTTGACCACGATGTCGAGCGCGATCTGCTTGACGGCCTCGCTCGACAGATTCCGGCGCACGTCCTCAAGACCCTGGACGCCATAAGTAAACAGCGGCTCGGAGCAGGTGTGGGCGAGTGCCAGGCCAAGACCGGCGGTATGCTCCAAATTACCGGCGCTCGTGGCGTATTCGACCTCGGGCTGCTTGGACAGGGCATCGCCCACGCCGGCCCAGAAGTACTCCGCCGGAGCTTCGGCGATAATCTTGGGGTTGATGAAGATATGCGCAGGTCGGTTGGGGTACGAATATCCCTCGAGCGAGCCGTCGTCGTTGTACACGACGGCAATGGCGGTCGCGGCCGAGCAGTTGGAACAGATCGTCGGGACGGTGAAGACGATCTTCTTGAGCTCGATGGCTGCGGTCTTCACGGTGTCGAGTGCCTTGCCGCCGCCACAGGCGATAAGCACGTCTGCCTGCTGGTAAGCGGGGGAGTTCACGACCTTGGCGATATTGGCGCGCGTGCTGTTGGTGCCGTAGACGCGCGTCTCCAGAATCTCGACGTCGGTGCCTGCCAGCGCAGCCTCGATGCCCGGCAGCGCCGCAGCCAGGGCTCGCTTGCCGCCGATGATGGCGACCTTGGTCGCTCCGTACTCTGCCAGTGCGGCGGGCAACTCGGTAAAACAATCCTCGCCAACGGTGTAGTCGCTCATTCCAATCGTGCGCATAGCAACCTTCTTTCGTTCGATAAAGTGCTTTCAGGTATTTTGCTCCAAGAGAAGGTCCACAGCCGCGAGAAATTTCGAACGTATAAAACCAGTGTTGAGGGTTTTTCGCCGGCGCTGAACGTGCTAGCATACTCCGCATAAGCGTTGATGGGGACGAGTAGTCGGCCGTCCGCATGCTACAGAGAGCGGGGAGCGCTGAGAACCCGTGCATGCGACCGATGAAAATCACCCCGGAGCTGCGGTCCCAACGGACGTGCCGCGCAGGTTCGTCTTAGTAGACATCGCCGAGATGGTCGTCGATACAGACCAGCCGAGTAACGGATGCGAGCGCGCGGCGACGCGAGCGAGGGCATCTAAGCTGGGTGGTTAAGCGAAGAGCTTTTACGGACAGACTGTCCGTTTTGTGGCGCTTCGTCCCAGCTTGTAGGGACGGGCGCTTTTTTGGTGCCCAGAGGGCGTGCGCGCCCATGACAAGAAAGGGGTACCGTGGCAAACGAGTACAAGCAGACGATGAATCTGCCCAAGACCGGTTTTCCCATGCGTGCCGGTCTTTCCAAGTCCGAGCCAAAGCGACTCAAGGACTGGCAGGACAACAAGGTCTACGAGCAAGTTCTAAAGAAGAACGAGGGTCACAAGAAGTTCGTGCTGCACGACGGCCCTCCGTACGCCAACGGCCCGATCCACATCGGCCATGCCATGAACAAGATCTCCAAGGACATGATCAACCGTTACTGGATGATGCAGGGCTATGAGGTTCCCTATGTTCCCGGTTGGGACTGCCACGGTCAGCCGATCGAACATAAGGTCGAGGAGAAGCTCGGCACCGAGAAGTTCAACCAGACCTCCACGGCTAAGATCCGCGAGCTTTGCAACAAGTTCGCTGTCGAGAACATCGAGCTCCAGAAGGCTGGCTTCCGTCGCCTTGGCGTGCTTGGCGACTGGGACAACCCGTATCTGACGCTCTATCACCAGCATGACGCCGCCGACATTGAGGTCTTCAAGGCCATGTTCGACAGGGGCATGATCTATCGCGGCCACAAGCCCGTCCACTGGTGCAAGCACTGCCACACCGCGCTGGCCGAGGCTGAGATCGAGTACTCCGACGAGACGAGCCCGTCCATCTTCGTGCGCTTTGAGATGACCTCCAAGCCCGCCGGTCTCGAGAACTTCGACGGCCCGGTCGACTTTATCATCTGGACGACCACGCCGTGGACCATCCCCTCCGACCAGGCAGTTTCCCTCAAGCCCGGCGCCGCCTACGTCGCCGTTGAGCACGACGGCCGCGCCGAGGTCATGCTCGAGGACCTGGCTCCTAAGTGCTGCGAGGAGTTTGGCTGGGAGTACACTCCGGTTATGGTCGACGGCAAGCCCTATGTGGTTCCCGCCGAGACCTTCCACCACATCCACTACAAGCAGCCGA
>URSP01000145.1:0-3399 GCA_900550515.1 uncultured Collinsella sp.
CGCTTGTGAGGTGGTGCTTGCGGCGTCCGGGCAATTTGATGAAGGGGCTTTTCGTGTTTTACGTCTGCCTAAGGTGACCTCGGTGGAGCAGGTCAAGTCGTTTGTGGGCCCGCGAGTTGATGCCGACCATCGCGATATCGCCGTGTTCCATACCATCGTCGATCCGGCGCTTCGTGCTCGCGTGCTCGACTACTTGGGCATGCTGCACATTCGCTCGGTCGACCTGATCGGCCCGACGCTTGCGGTGCTGTCTTCGCTTATTGGCGTGCCGCCAAAAGGAGTGGCGGGTGTGATTCACAAGACCGATGACCGCTATTTCCACCGCATCGAGGCCATGGAGTACTTCGTTGAGCACGATGACGGGCGCGGCTGCGATGATCTGTCGGCTGCCGACATCGTTCTGCTGGGCGTGTCGCGCACATCCAAGACGCCGCTGTCGATGTATTTGGCCTATCAGGGCTACAAGGTCGCCAACGTTCCGTTGGCGCACGGTATGGAGCCGCCCAAGTCGATTTACAAGGTCGATCCGATGCGTCTCTTCGGTCTGATTTCGACCGTCGATGTGATTTCCGAGATTCGCGATAGCCGCCTGGGCGACGACTATGCCCGTGCCGTTGCCGGCTCCTATGCCGAGCCCGAGAGTGTGCGCAGTGAGCTCGAGGAGGCTCGTGCCCTCATGAAACGTCTGGGTTGCTTTGTGGTGCGCACCGACGGCAAGGCGATCGAGGAGAGTGCCTCCGAGATCATCGCTCACCTCGAAGAGATTCAAGAGGCAAGAGCCCGCCGCGCTCAACTTGGCTAGCTCATTTGGGATGAGGCTAATTTGAAATAATATTAATAAATGGTAAAGCGATTTAGCAGTTTCTACCGCTATTGACCTGCAATTACACTGTAGTGGTATCTTCATAAGGTAACCACCTTTACCTACCGTTTACCGCTAGTTTTAGCACGTTTACCAAACCGCGTATCCTCTGCTCAAGCCCATTCAAAACTCGCCGTATAGTTCCCTCACGGCCCGCATCCGGCGGGCCGATTCGTTACCACGGTCGTGCGCGAGAGCGCATGGAAGGGGAAGTATCGTGAGCGATTGCAAGAGGGTTTACCGTTTTGGAACCGATGCCCAGGGCACTTGTGTCACCGAGGGCGACAAGTCCATGAACTTCGTGCTTGGCGGCAAAGGCGCTAACCTTGCCGAGATGAGCCGTATCGGCCTGCCGGTTCCCGGTGGCTTCACCATTACCTGCCAGACCTGCGTCGAGTACTCTGGTGCCGGCAACGTCTGGCCCGAAGGCGCGCTCGACGAGATCGTTGCTGCCGAGGCCGACCTCGAGGCTCGCTGCGGCAAGAAGCTCGGCGATGCCCGTGACCCGCTGCTCGTCTCGGTGCGCTCGGGCGCCCCGTTCTCCATGCCCGGTATGATGGATACGGTCCTCAACTTGGGCCTCAATGACGATTCCGTCCAGGGCCTTATCGCCCAGACGCAGAACCCGCGCTTTGCCTGGGACAGCTATCGTCGCTTTATCCAGATGTTCTCCAACGTCGTCATGGGTGTCGATGCCGACTTGTTCGAAAACGCCCTGACCCAGGCCCGCCTGGTCGCCGGCGTTCGCATCGATTCCGAGCTTTCGTCCGAGGACCTGCAGGAGCTCGTCGAGACCTTTAAGGGCATTTTCTCTGAGAACGTCGAGGCCGCCCTGTACTCCGAGCTCGAGGTCGCGGAAGGCAAGCCCGTCTTTCCGCACGATCCGGAGCTCCAGCTGCGCCTTGCCATTCAGGCCGTCTTTGGTAGCTGGATGAACGAGCGCGCCTGCATCTACCGCAAACAGCACGGCATTTCCGACGAGCTCGGCACCGCCGTCAACGTTCAGGCTATGGCCTTTGGCAATAAGGGCGAGACCTCGGCGACCGGTGTCGCCTTTACGCGCAACCCGGCCGACGGCACCAAGGAGTTCTACGGTGACTTTCTGGTCAACGCCCAGGGCGAGGACGTCGTTGCCGGCATCCGCAACACCGAGCCCATCGCCGACCTCAAGACCACCCCGGGCCTCGAGTCCGCAGGTGAGGAGCTTGAGCGTGTCTTCCTGACGCTCGAGGATCACTACCGCGACATGTGCGACATCGAGTTCACCATCGAGCAGGGCAAGCTCTGGATGCTCCAGACCCGCGTGGGCAAGCGTACCGCAACCGCCGCTCTGCGCATCGCTATCGAGATGGTCGAGGAAGGCCTCATCACCCGTGAGGAGGCCGTGAGCCGCATCGACCCCACGCAGCTCGACCAGCTCCTGCACCCGCAGTTCGACTCCTCCAAGAAGTACGAGGCGCTCGCATGTGGCCTTAACGCCAGCCCCGGTGCCGCCGTGGGCGAGGTCGTGTTCTCGAGCGATGACGCCGTCGCGCGCGCAAACGAGGGTCATAAGGTTATCTTGGTCCGCTGGGAGACCAACCCCGACGACCTGAAGGGTATGGTCGCCGCCGAGGGTATCTTGACGAGCCATGGTGGCAAGACGAGTCACGCCGCCGTTATCGCCCGTGGCATGGGTACCCCCTGCGTCTGCGGTGTCGAGTGTTTCCATATCGACGCGGCTGAGAAGGTCGTGCGCATCGAGGGCAGCGACCGTGTGCTGCATGAGGGCGACATCATCTCCATAGACGGCGCCCAGGGCATCGTCGTCGACGGCGCCGTCGATCTGGTTTCGGCCGAGCTCACCGGCGACCTGGACACCATCCTGTCCTGGGCCGACGAGATCCGCCTGGACGAGACCGACGGTCACGCCAACCACGTGCGCGTCAACGCCGACAACCCCGAGGATGCCGAGCTCGCGCTTGAGTTTGGCGCCGAGGCCATCGGTCTGTGCCGCACCGAGCATATGTTCCTGGGCGATCGCAAGAACATTATTCAGAGCTTCATCCTGTCCGACGACGAGGCCGTGAAGCAGCAGGCCCTGGCCGATCTGCTCAAGGTCCAGACTGAGGACTTCCTGTCCATGTTCAAGACCATGTCTGGTCGCGAGGTGGTCGTTCGCCTGCTCGATCCGCCGCTTCATGAGTTCCTGGATAATCCTCGCGAGCTCGAGGTCGCCATCACCAAGAAGGAAGCCGCCGGTGCCAGCGAGGAAGAGCTTGCCGCCCTGCGTGCCCGCCTGCGCCGTATCGACGGCATGGTCGAGTCCAACCCGATGCTCGGCCTGCGCGGCGTGCGCCTGTCAGTCGTCTTCGGTGACCTGCCGCTCATGCAGGTCCGTGCCGTGGCAACGGCTGCCGCCCGCCTTATCAAGGAAGGCGTCGACCCGCGTCCCGAGATTATGGTCCCGCTCGTTTCCATTACGGCCGAGCACGTTCAGACTCGCGAGGTCATCGAGCGCGTGATCGCCGAGGTTTCCGTCGAGGAAGGCGTCGAGC
>URSP01000146.1:0-3294 GCA_900550515.1 uncultured Collinsella sp.
GATGTGTATAAGAGACAGGGGCCTCGGGGTCCAGGTGCAAGTCGATGCGGTACGACAGACGCGTAAGCTGAGCCGTCAGCGCCGGCGTGCGCACGTCGATGTAGGCGGCTTCGATAGGCGCCAAATCGGCAGGCGATGCAGCGGCCAGGCGCTCAAAGGCCTCGTCGAGCGCGACGAACTCGGTCATAAACAGGTCATACCACTCGCAGGTCGACGACGTGCCCACGGGCAGCGCCGACGAAAAGCCCACGCGCATATGCGGCGAGAAGCCCTGCGTCACGGCATAGGGCAGGCCCGCACGGCGCACGATGCGCTCAATGGTATGGATCAGTTCCAGATGGCCCAGGTACTTAAGGCGATCACGCTTGCCGTAGCGAACGCGCAGCCTAAAGAGCGTGGGATTGTCGGTCAAGCGCTCACTCATGCGCGATCACCCATCAATACGTTCTTGGCGTGGAGCGTGGGACAGATTCCGCAGCCGGTACACGACGTGCGAGTGCAATCTGGCGTCGTGACGCCCTCGAGCGAACGGCGGTATTCGCGCTCGAGGAAGCCGCGCGAGCAGCCGGGGCTCACGTGCTCCCAGGGCAGGCGCCAGTCCAGCTCGTAGGGCAAGTGCACCAGTTCGTTGAGGTCGATGCCGTTTTTGGCAGCGGCCTCCTTCCAGTTGTCGAGCGAGAAGTGCTCCACCCAGGCGTCGAAGCGCGAGCCCGCACGCCAGGCATCGATGATGACCGGCGTCATATCGCGACCGGCACGGGAGAGCGCAGCCTCGACAAGCGAGGTCTCGGCATCGTGGTAATGTACGCGAACGGCGCGGTTGCGCACGCTCGTGATGAGCAGCTTCTGGCGGCGCTTGACGTCATCGTAATCGAGCTGCGGGCACCACTGGAAGGGTGTTGCCGCCTTGGGGATGAACACCGAAACAGAGATGGACACCGAGATAGACCCACGGCGCGACTTGGGCACCACGGAGCGGCCAAGCTCCAGCACGTGATCGGCCAGGTTGGCGATAGCCACGATGTCCTCGTCGCGCTCGCCGGGAAGGCCCATCATGAAGTAGAGCTTCATGCGGTTCCAGCCGGCCTCGAAGGCCGCCTTGGCCGCACGGTCCAGGTCCTCCTCGGTCACGTTCTTGTTAATGATGTCGCGCATGCGCTGGCTGCCGGCCTCGGGCGCGAACGTCAGGCCGCCCTTCTTTTCGCCGGCGACCGACTCGGCCATATCCACGCCAAACGAATCCAGGCGCTGCGACGGAATAGACACGCGAATACCCGTATCCTCCAGGCGACGGTTGAGCCTGCCGAGCACGTCGCAAATGCAGGAGTGGTCGGTCGTGGAAAGCGAGGTCAGCGACACCTCGTCATAGCCGGTCTTTTCCAGACCCTGAATCACCGACGAGACGATCTGGTCGGCCGAGCGCTCGCGCACCGGGCGATACGTCATGCCGGCCTGGCAAAAACGACAGCCGCGGGCGCAGCCGCGCAGGATCTCGATAGACAGGCGATCGTGGACGAGCTGCGCATACGGCACGCACGACTGAGAAAGCGGATTGGTGGCACCAAAGTCCTCGACGACGCGCTTGTAGACTACCGGCGGGACGTCCTTGCCCTCGCGCGGCACGGTGTAGCCATGCGGCGAGCAAGGCTCGTCATGACGCACCTCATACAGGGACGGCACATAGGTACCGGCGACCGTCGCGAGCTGCTCGACAATCTGAGCGCGCGAGACACCCTCGTCGCGCAAACGGCGATGCAGCTGGCAGATCTCGAGCAGCGACTCCTCGCCCTCGCCAATGAGGATGGCATCGAAGAATGCCGCGTACGGCTCGGGGTTATACACCGAGGGACCACCGGCGACGATGATGGGATCGTCCTCGGTACGGTCGGCAGCCAACAGCGGAATGCCGGCGAGATCGAGCGCTTCGAGGAAGTTCGTCACGGCCATCTCGTGCGGCACGTGCATGCCGACGATGTCGAACGAGGCCACGGGCGCTGCGCCCTCGAGCGACAGCAGCGGAATCCCCGCCTCGCGCATGGCATCGCCCATATCGGGCCATGGCACGTAGCCGCGCTCGCAGGAAATGCCCTCGGCCTGATTAAGGATGTTGTAGAGAATGGCGATGCCCTGGTTGGGCAGGCCGACCTCATACACGTCCGGATAGATCATGCAGCAGCGATAGTCGGCATCGGCCTTTGAGAGCGTGCCCCACTCGTGGTCGATATAGCGACTCGGCTTTTCGACCTTGGCGAGCAGCGGCTCGATCAGATGAAAACAGTCTTGGTATGGAACGCGCAACAGAAAACCCCTAAGCAGCGAGATCGGATGCATCCTCGAAAGGACTCATGGGACGGGTGGCGCCGGCGACCGTAGTCACCAGGTCGCGAACGCGCGAGAACGTGGCGCTGACAACCTCATTGGCGCGGCTGTAGTCCACATCGCGCTCGTAGAGCGACACGAGCGCGCGACCCATGCCATAGGTGCCCGCAGCTGCGGTTAACGCCTTGACAACAAAGCCAATGTGCGGCGTCTGTTTCACCAATGCGCGGGTGACGGCGCGAATCACCAAACCGCCGGCAAGCACGCCCGCGACCTCGTAGCCGCGCTCGGGCTTAATGCCGCGCCCAAAGATGGCCGCCAGCTCAAAGAGCATTCCCACCTGCGCCAACGCCATCACGGGATAGTCGGCACCCGGCAAAAACACCAGGGCGCCCGTCGCCATGTTGGTGAGCGCACACGAGGTAATGATGCGATTTGCCGCCGCGATGCGCATGAAGGCAAAGTTGGCGGCAAAAGCCGTCTCCTTGTCCGTACGATCGAGAATCCAGCGGGCAAGTGTCTCGAGCAGATAGGTCTTATCGGTCGCTGCCACCACGCCGAGCATGGGCGTAGATTCCTCAACGAACGGCACCTCGATGGCGGACTCGGCAAGCACGCACACGGGCGCGCCGGCAATCACGAGCTCCTGCACGGCACTCTCCAAGCGATCAGATCCGCACGAGAGGACCAACACCACGTCGGTATCGGCCTTGGGAACGATACGGTCCTCCCCCAGGCGATCAACACGCACAATGCCCGAAGTCGTCTGCGGCACAAAGGCATCGCGCACCGTCTCGACCAAAAAGCGAGACGCAGTCGAATCAAGGTAAACCGAGACACGCACCGGTGTATCGGAATCCTTCTTAACAGACGCGCCCATCTTAAAAGCGCTGGTCAGCTTATCTACGGGAATCTTCATGGCAAACCCCTCCAGCGGTTACGCGGCGCCCGAACGATGCCGCCATATGGATTGTA
>URSP01000147.1:0-3277 GCA_900550515.1 uncultured Collinsella sp.
TGCGTGTAGCAATTTCGCCCGGCCTCGCCTCCGGGCTGCCATGTGAGAGGGGATCTTATGGCTCGACTGCATGTAATGGAACGCAGCCACGCCCAAGCCGTCATGGACGACCTGCACGATGCACTCGGACGCCGTTTGGCGGTGAGTTCGCTCGCCCCGTGTCCCGTTGAGTTTACGGCAGCGCTCGTCAACCTGTGCTCCACCCAGAGCTGCGGCAAGTGCACGCCCTGCCGCGTGGGCCTGAGCGCGCTGAGCGATCTGCTCGCCGATGTGCTCGAGGGCCGCGCCGACGAGTCCACGCTCAATCTGATCGAGCGCACCGCCCGCACCATCTATCTTTCGAGCGATTGCGCCATCGGTTACGAGGCCGGCGCCATGGCGCTTACGGCTATCCGCGGTTTCCGTGACGATTTTGAGCACCACATCCGCGAGCACTCCTGTGGCTTTGACCGCGAGGCCCGCGTCCCGTGCGTCTCGGGCTGTCCGGCGCATGTCGACATTCCCGGTTACATTTCGCTCGTCGAGGCCGGCCGCTATGCCGATGCCGTCAAGGTCATCCGCAAGAATAACCCGCTGCCGCTCGTTTGCGGCCTGGTGTGCGAGCATCCCTGCGAGATGCATTGCCGCCGTGGCATGGTCGACGACCCCATGAACATCCTCGCCCTCAAGCGTTTTGCCGTTGAGCACAGTGACCTCAACGACCACAAGCCGCATGTAGTGGACAACACCGGTAAGCGCGTCTCCGTGATCGGCGGCGGCCCGGCTGGCCTTTCCTGTGCCTACTACCTGACCGTGATGGGCCACAAGGTGACCATTTTTGAGCAGCGCCACCACTTGGGCGGCATGCTGCGCTACGGCATCCCCAGCTATCGTCTGCCGCGCGAGCGCCTGCAGGCCGAGATCGACTGGATCTTGAGCGCCGGCATCGACGTGGAGCTCGACCACTCCGTGAGCGGCGAGGAGCTCGCCCGCCTGCGCGACGAGTTCGATGCCGTCTACCTGGCCATCGGTGCCCATAGCGACAAGAAGCTCGGCCTTCCGGGCGAAGAGGCGCCCGGCGTGGAGTCGGCCGTCAAGATGCTGCGCGCCATCGGCGATGACGAACTGCCCGACCTGAGCGGCCAGCGCGTGTGCGTCATCGGCGGCGGCAACGTTGCCATGGACGTGGCTCGCTCTGCCGTGCGCTGCGGAGCCGACAAGGTGAGCATCGTCTACCGCCGTCGCATCTGCGATATGACGGCCCAGGACGCCGAGATTGCCGGTGCCCAGGCCGAGGGCTGTGAGGTGCTGGAGCTGACGGCTCCGCTCGCTATCGAGACGGGCGAGGACGGTCGCGTGAACGGCCTGCGCGTGCAGCCGCAGATTATCGGTGAGCCCCGCCGCGGTCGTCCGGCTCCGCGTGCCGCCGCTACGCCCGAGCGCGTCATCCCCTGCGAGCGCGTGTTTGTCGCCATTGGCCAGGACATCGATTCCAAGCCGTTTGAGGACATGGGCATCGCCTGCAAGTGGGGTTGCGTGGTTACCGACTCGGACGGCGCCGTGCCCAACTTCGATGGCCTCTTTAGCGGCGGCGACTGCCAGACCGGCCCCGCCACCGTCATCCGCGCTATCAATGCCGGCCGCGTGGCTTCGGCAAACATCGACCACTACTTGGGCTTCGACCACAAGATCAAGCTCGAGGTCGAGCTGCCGACCGTTCAGTTTAAGGGCAAGCATGAGTGCGGACGCTGCGAGCTTGGCGAGCGCGAGGCCGGCGAGCGCATTCACGATTGGAATCTGGTTGAGCAGGGTCTCACCGAGCAGGAGGCACGCCAGGAGGCGAGCCGCTGCCTGCGCTGCGACCACTTTGGCTTTGGTGCGTTCCGCGGAGGGAGGAACCTGGAATGGTAGAGCTCAACAAAATCACCGTCGGCGATAACAGCGAAAACGGAGCGCACAACATGGTCAGGCTCATTATCGATAACTGCGAAGTCGTGGTGCCCGAGCACACCACGATCCTGGATGCGGCCAAGTCCGTCGGCATTCAGATTCCCACCCTGTGCTACCTGCGCGATCTGAACGAGATCGGCGGCTGCCGCGTGTGCGTGGTCGAGGTTGAGGGCTGCGACCAGCTGGTTGCCGCCTGCAACAACTACGTGCTCGACGGTATGGTGGTCCACACCAACAGTCCCAAGGCCCGCGAGGCCCGTCGCACCAACGTGCAGCTGCTGCTGTCCCAGCACGATTCGCGGTGCACGAGCTGCGTGCGCAGCGGCAACTGCAACCTGCAGACCATCGCCAACGACCTGGGCATTTTCTATCTGCCGTATCAAAGGCATTTGGCGGGCGAGGGCTGGGATTTCGATTTTCCCAACATCCGCGAAAACGACAAGTGCATTAAATGCATGCGCTGCATCAAGGTGTGCGAGAGCGTACAGGGCCTAGGGATTTGGGACCTGACCAACCGCGCCACGCATACCGCCGTGGGCACCCGCGGGCGCGTGCCGATCGGCAAGACCGATTGCGTCGCCTGCGGTCAGTGCATCACGCATTGTCCGACGGGCGCGCTGCGCGAGCGCGACGATACCGAGACCGTGTTTGACGCGCTCGCTAATCCTGACAAGATCGTGTTGGTGCAGATTGCGCCGGCCGTGCGTAGCGCCTGGGGCGAGGAGCTCGGCATTCCGCGCGAGGAGGCTACCGTCGAGCGCCTGGCTTGCGCGCTGCGCCGCGTGGGCTTTGAGTACGTGTTCGACACCGACTTCTCGGCTGATCTCACCATTATGGAGGAGGGCTCCGAGCTGCTCGAGCGCCTGGGCGCCGCCGCTAAGGGTGAGGACGATAGCCGCGGCTGGCCCATGTTCACGAGCTGCTGCCCGGGCTGGGTGCGCTTTGTGAAGGCGCGCTATCCGGAGTTTGTCGACAGCCTGTCCACGTCCAAGTCGCCGCAGCAGATGTTCGGCGCCATCGCCAAGACCTACTACGCCAAGGTGCTGGGCGTGGAGCCCGAGCGTCTGTTCGTGGTGTCCGTTATGCCGTGCACGGCCAAGAAGGCCGAGTGTGCGCTGCCGAGCATGATGGGCGGGGGCGGCGCGCCCGACGTGGACGTTGCGCTGACGGTGCGCGAGATGGTGCGCATGATCCGCGCGAGCCACGTGAGCGTGGACACGCTGGTTGAGGAGCCGCTCGATACGCCGCTGGGCTTTGGCACAGGCGCGGGCGTGATCTTTGGCGCCACGGGCGGCGTGATGGAGGCCGCCGTGCGCTCGGCATATTACCTGGTGACGGGCAAGAACCC
>URSP01000148.1:0-3207 GCA_900550515.1 uncultured Collinsella sp.
GTTGAGGTCGTGCTTGACCGCACTCCGTTCTATGCCGAGATGGGCGGCCAGCAGGGCGACGCCGGCGAGCTTTCCGCCGAGGGCGTTTCGCTGACCGTTTCCGATACCAAGAACCATAACGGCCTGTATGCTCACGTCGCCCACGTTGTCGAGGGCATGCTGACCGTCGGCGCTACCGTGACCGCTGCGCTCGACGCCGAGCGCCGTGGTTTCCTGCGCCGCAACCACACCGCCACCCACCTGCTCGACGCTGCGCTTAAGCAGGTCCTGGGCGAGCATGTCTCCCAGGCCGGCTCGCTGGTGACGCCCGAGCACCTGCGCTTTGACTTCACGCACTTCGAGGCTCTGTCCTCCGACCAGCTCAAGGCTGTCGAGGACCTGGTCAACCAGCAGATCTTCGCTTCCAAGCCGGTCGTGACCCGTGTCATGGGCATCGACGAGGCCAAGGCCGCCGGCGCTGTCGCTCTCTTTGGCGAGAAGTACGGCGACGTCGTCCGCGTCGTCTCCGTAGGCGCCGAGGACCAGCCGTTCTCCCGCGAGCTCTGCGGTGGCACCCATGCCGCCAATACCGCCGAGATCGGCCTGTTCAAGATCATTTCCGAGTCCTCCACGGGCTCGAATGTCCGCCGCATTGAGGCTGTGACCTCCAAGGGCGCTCTCGATTACATGGCCGACCGCCTGGCGCTCGTCGACGCCGCCGCCGCTGCGCTCAAGTGCCGCGCGGACGAGGTTCCCGCCCGCGTGGAGAACTTGCAGGCCGAGCTGCGCGAGACTTCCGGCAAGCTCAAGAAGGCTCTCACCGGTGGCTCCTCCGATGCGATCTCCAGCGCCATCGACGGCGCTGTCGAGCTGAATGGCTACAAGCTCGTTGTCGCTGAGCTTCAGGGTCTCGAGGCCGCCGACCTGCGCAACGTTTGGGATACCGTGCACCAGAAGGTCGCCGGCCCCGTCGCCTGCGTTGTTGCCAGCGTGACCGAGAAGGGCACCCCGGCCCTGCTCGCCGCCGGCTCCGATGACGCCGTGAAGGCCGGTTTCCACGCCGGCAACGTGATCAAGCAGATCGCGGGCCTGGTCGATGGCCGCGGTGGCGGTCGTCCCAACATGGCCCAGGCCGGTGGCAAGAACGCTGCCGGTATCGCCGATGCCCTCGCGGCCGCCAAGACCGCGCTCGGCGCCTAAGAACCTAGGTTGTCGCTGTGGTCGCGCTCGCGCTGGACATAGGGGAGACCAGGATTGGCATTGCCGTCTCGAGCCGTGATGGCAAGATGGCGATGCCTGTCAAGGTGCTTCCTGCTGCCGAGGTCACTGGCATGGCAAAGACGTTTCGCTACCTGGTCGAGGACTATGAGCCCGATATCCTGGTAAGCGGACGTCCCTTGACCATGGCCGGTGAGCCCGGCCCCCAGGCCGAGCGCGTCGCCGCCGTGGCCCAAAAGATTGCCGACGAGCTCGAACTTCCGCTGGAGTTTGAGGACGAGCGTCTGTCCTCGCAGGAGGCCAAGCGAATCCTGCGGGAGCAGGGGCTTAACGAAAAGCAGATGAGGGGCAAGATTGACATGATCGCCGCCAGCCTGTTCTTGCAGACATGGCTCGATCGTAAAAACGAGGAGGTTCAGCATGTCTAGCGCTTCCGATCCGCGCCAGCAGAATCGTACACGGCAGTCCGCGCCGCGTCCTGCTCAGCCTGGTCAGCGCCCGGCGCAGCCGACGCAGCGTTCGGCTCAGCCTACTCAGCGTGCTGCTCAACAGCCCACCGCTCGTCCCGCGCAGCCCGCTGGCGGCGCTCGTTTTAAGCAACAGGCCCCTGCCCAGCGCACGCAGGGGCAGGCCCCGCAATCACGCTCCCACGCACATCATGTTCATGGTTCGCACGGCGTTGCTCCGGCCACGCGCTCGAGCTATAACACGCACGCCCGCCGTGGTACCCAAAAGAAAAGCTCCCCGGTGCCTATGATTATCGGTGGCGTCGTCGCCGTGCTTGCGCTTGTCGCGATCGTTTTCTTTGTCGTGCCGGCCGTCAAGGGCTTCTTTGGCGGTGGGGATGCGAAAGTCGCTGCTGGCCAGCAAGTTACTATCACGATTCCCGATGGTGCCTCGGGTGACAGCATCGCTTCGATTCTCTCCGAGAACCATATCGTCGATGATCCTAAGGATTATTACGCAGCGGTCAAAAAGCTTAACGCCGACATGTCGCTTAAGCCTGGCACCTACTCGTTCACCACGCTCATGGACGCGACCAAGGTCGTTCAGCAGCTCATGGAAGGCCCCAATGCGGGCTCCGATGCGTTGACTATCCCTGAGGGCCTGACTGTTGACCAGGTCGCCGACCGCGTGGCCAAGGCGTACGACAGCATTTCTAAAGAGGACTTCCTTAACCAGGCCAAGGCGAGCAATTATGTGAATGATTACGCTTTCCTTAAAGACGCCGCGAACGATTCGCTCGAGGGCTTCCTGTTCCCCAAGACCTATTCGCTTGGTAAGGACCCAAGCGCCGATGATGTGATTCGCGCCATGCTTGACCAGTTCAACGCCGAGTATAAGTCGCTTGACTTTGCCAGCTGCGAGGCCAAGATCAAGGAGCGCTATGGCGTGGAGATGTCCGATTACGACATCGTTAACCTTGCCTCGATTGTCGAGCGTGAGGGCCTCAACGCCGATCAGCGCGCTCATGTGGCTTCGGTCTTCTACAACCGTCTGGCGGGCAAGCTCGATGGCCTGCGCTACCTCAACAGCGACGCGACCATGATGTACGTCATCGGTGGCGAGGTTACCGCCGACGACCTGCAGAGTGATAGCCCCTATAACACCTATAAGCACGAGGGCCTGCCGCCCACGCCCATTTGCTCTCCGTCGCTCGAGGCGCTCAAGGCCACCCTTGAGCCGACCGACTCCGACGACCTGTATTTCTACATTACGCAGGACGAGGAGTATTTCTCGAAGACCTACGAAGAGCATCAACAGTCTTGGAATTGATCATGAGGATTTTTAGCCCCAAACGATATGTCGCCTCGGTCGATCGCATCGACCTCGATACTCTCTGGGCCGACGGCAAGCGCGCCATTCTGCTCGACCGCGACAACACCCTGGTGCCACGTGATACCGAGCAGGTACCCGCTGCAGTTTCCGCCTGGCTCGAGGCCGCCCATGCCAAGGGCTTTAAGCTGTGCATGGTGTCCAACAACTGGCATCGCGACCAGGTCATGAGCT
>URSP01000149.1:0-3195 GCA_900550515.1 uncultured Collinsella sp.
GCGTTTTTGAGCGAGGTGACCGGCCCCAAATCCTCCCAGCGATGCTCGCGCTGCAGGTCCTGGTAGCCGGGCAGGCGCTTCATCATAGACAGCACCATGGCAAACATGTGCTCGCTCACGGCCTGGCCGTAGGCGCCCACCGAGCAAGACAGTTTGGCGTCGGCCGGCACGGTGCCGGCGGCCAAGTAATCGTCATAGCCCGCGGTCTGCAGTTGCAGCAGCTGGAGGTGCTCGCATGCTGTGAGCATGTCAGGGTCGATGTTGCCCAGGATCACGTCGGCATCGGCGACCTGCTCGCGCGTGGCGGCGTCGGAGTTCGTGTAGATAAAGTCCTCGCCCGGAGCGCTCGACTCAAGAATTGCGCGATGACGGTCGTTGACGGGCAACAAAACCAGGATGTTCACAAGCAGTCCTCTCCGCTTGACCTGCCAAAAAGGGACAGGTTTATTTTGGCAGGTTATATCAGGTAAAACGCTAAAAAACGCCGGGCTTCGTGATGGTTAACATATCCATCGCGAAGCCCGGCGCATCTACAGCTACCAGCTCAGCAGCTCGTAGCCGTCCTCGGTCACCACGAGCTGTACCTCGCACTGGGCCGAATCGCTGCCGTCCTTGGTGCGCACGCACCAACCGTCGCCCTTGCTGATCTTGATGTCGGGCGCTCCGGCGTTGACCATGGGCTCGATGGTAAAGACCGTGCCCGGAGCCATGATGGTGTCCACATCGGGCGCCTCGGTGGTAAAGCCCACAAACGGGTCCTCGTGGAACTCCTTACCAATGCCGTGCCCGCCGTACTCGCGCACCACGCTAAAGCCGGCGTCCTCGACGGTCTTTTGCACGGCCTCGGCCATCACGGACAGCGGCAGCCATGGTTTGACAGCCGCCAGACCCGCCTCCACGCTGGCGCGGGTGACGTCGACCAGGCGCTGGCGCTCGGCCGAGACCTCGCCGATGCAGAACATACGGCTCGAGTCGCTAAAATAACCGTCCAGGATTGTGGAACAATCCACGTTGATGATGTCGCCCTCGTGCAGCACATCTGCATCGCAGGGGATACCGTGGCAGACGACGTCGTTGATCGAGGTGCACACGCTCTTGGGATAGCCCTCGTAGTTAAGATCGGCCGGCGTGCCGCCGTGCTCAACGGTGTAGTCGTAGATCATCTGATCAATCTGGTTGGTGGTCATGCCCGCGGCGATGCGTTCGCCTACGTAATCGAGCACGCCCACGTTGATAGCGGCCGAGCGCTTGATGCCCTCGATATCGGTGGGCGTCTTGTAGAGCGTGCGGGGCAGGACCTCCCAGCCCTCTTCCCACAGGCGCTCAAGGCGCTCATCAAAGGCGTTATGGCATTTCTTATATTTTTTGCCGCTGCCGCACCAGCAAGCGTCGTTGCGGCCAGGCACGGGTCCTTTGTCATACATGGCTAACTTCCTTTCATCCGCAGTTAGTATAGCCCACCCACGCGTCCATAAAAGTTGCGGTGATATAGTTCCGATTTAAGCGGTTTAACAGCATAAATAGGAACTATATCACCGCAACTGATGGAGCGGGATGGCGGACACTGGCTGCTGCGTGGTTTTGCTAGTAGCTCACCTGGCAGGGAATGCCGATGGCGCGCACGCGTGCGGCGATCGTGTCGAGCACCTCGGGCGCCGCTTTGGCAAGGCCGGCGATTGGTGTCTCGCGCGCCACTGTGTAGATGGTCGCCTCCTGCGGGCGAATGCGCTCGAGCGCCGCGAGCCAAGGACCAACGTACTCCTCGCCGGTGTTATCGAGAGACTTGCCCCGGTACTCACCGCTCAAAAAGATCGTCTGGATAATAACGTGACCGTCAAAGCTTGCGAACGTCTCGATCTGGTGCTCGACGTCGTAGGGGCCAACGGGCTGGTCGAGCAGCTGGATAAACGCCGGGTCGACGGTATCGAGCTTAAGAATGTTGTCGTCGACCATCATGAGCGCGTCGTGCACCTCGGGGCGGTCGGCGCGCGTGCCGTTGGAGAGCACGGCGATCTTGGAGTTTGGGGCAAGCTCGTTGCGCAGCGCGACGGCGCCGGCGATGGCCTGCGGAAACTCCGGTGCGGCGGTGGGCTCGCCGTTGCCTGCGAAGGTGATCACATCGGGGAGCTCGCCCTCAGCTGCCATCTCGTGCAGCTTTGCCTCGAGCGCGTCGAGTACCACGGCAGCTGTGTTGTACGGCTCATGGCAGGGGCGCTCGGCGTTGAGGCCGTTTTCGCAGTAAATGCAGTCGAACGTGCAGATTTTGCCGCTGGCCGGCATCATGTTGACGCCGAGCGAGAGACCAAGGCGACGGCTGCGAACGGGCCCAAAGATGGGGCTGGCATTCAAAAACGTAGACATAGGCATATGCTCCTCAAGACAATTGTGCCTAAGCATAGCATCGGCTCCAAAGCAGGGTGCGGGCTCTTGCTTTACAAGTTTCGTTTTTTCACGTCGCTCATTATGCCGTGTCATGAAAAGCCTCGGGTCGGGTAAAGTTAATCTGTTAACAAGGTGTAAGGCAATGCGGGTCCATCCAACCGCACTGACGTGCAACTGGATGAGCATTGATGATGGGGGCACAACATGGATTTTACGGTCGAGAATGCGGGCACCACGATTGCCTGTCGCGAATATGCCGGCCCGGATGTGTCGCCTGATACTCCCGCCTTGGTGTGCGTGCACGGCGCTTGTGTCGACGGCACATTTTGACGGTATCGCTTGTGAACTCAGTCGCAACTACCGCGTAATTGCCTACGACCGCCGCGGCTGCGGTGGCAGCAGCGATGCGGCAGACGACAGCTATGATCTTGCCGCTCAGGCCGCCGACCTGCAAGCCGTGATCGAACACGTTGGCGCTCCGGCAAATGTGCTTGCGCACAGCGCCGGTACGCTGGTGGCGCTGGAGCTTCTTCGCATCGAACCCCATCTCGTCTCCCGTGCGATTCTGCATGAGCCGGCTGTGTCGGCCGAAGGCGTCGGCATGGGCGCAGCTCCGATTTTGCTCGATATGATTGCGGCTGGAAAGGTTTCAAGGGCGCTTCGGCTTTTCTTGGGAGCCCTCGGCGACTTGGACCCCGAGGCTCCCGGGACGACCGAAGCGGAAGCCAAACATGCCCTGCGCAATGGTCGTTGCTTTATGGCGAACGAATATGGAACAAATATGACATATGCTCCCGACTGGGAGCGCGCCCG
>URSP01000150.1:0-3112 GCA_900550515.1 uncultured Collinsella sp.
GAGATCTAGTACGGTCTCGTGGGCTCGGAGATGTGTATAAGAGACAGATGCAGTATTCCTTGCATCCGGTGGCATGCAGCGCGTTCTTGGCCTTCTTGTACTGCACGTCAAAGACCGCAGCCTCAAACGAGGCCGCCAGGTCGGGCAGGTGGATCGTTCGACCGGCTTTGGTCTCCTGCTCGATGTAGAGCGTCACAGCGGTTTTAAGGCCCGAAAGCGAGAAGCGATAGTCTCCCCTGCTGTTAAGCGCACGGGGGAAATCAATCGCGCGGGGATTGCCCGTCTCGGCCAGCTTGGAGATGATGGGGCCACCGGGATAGCCCAGGCCCAGTGCCTTGGCCACCTTATCGAAGGCCTCGCCCACGGCGTCGTCGAGCGTCTCGCCAAGCACCTCGTAGTCGCCCCACGCCTTCACGTGCACAAGCATGGTGTGCCCGCCCGAGACAAGCGTGAAGATAAACGGCGGTTTGAGGCCGGGTTGCGCCAGCAGGTTGGCAAACAGATGGCCCTCCAGATGGTTGACGCACACGAGCGGTTTACCGGCGGCATAGGCAAAGCCCTTGGCGAAGGCGACGCCAACCACAAGCGCGCCCACCAGGCCCGGACCCTGTGTCACGCCCACAGCGGCAAGCTCACTTGGTGCAATGGCTCCGCCCGTAAGGCCAAGCGACGCCGCGGCGTCTTCAAGCGCCGCATCCACGACACTCACGATGACCTCGACGTGCTTGCGCGAGGCGATCTCGGGCACCACGCCGCCAAAGCGTGCATGAAAATCGATCTGCGTCGACACCTGGTTGGCCAGCATATTGCCGTCCGCGTCGATAATCGCCACCGCCGTCTCGTCGCAGGAGCTCTCGATAGCGAGTACGAGGCGACGACGCTCAATCTCGACACGCTCCTCGGCAGAGCGCTTGGGCGCAGGCAGGGGCCATACGCGCTGCTCGGCTGCCGTCGGCTCAGGCGAGGCGTTATCGACCGGAAGCACGAGGGGAAGTGGGGCCGTCATGACGATGGCGTCCTTGCCGACACCGTAGTAGCTGCGGCGACGGCCCGCCTCGGTAAAGCCCAGGGCGGCATAGAGCGCAATCGCACCCTCGTTGCCGTCCTCAACCTCAAGCGAAGCCGTGGTACAGCCGAGCATCTGGGCGTCATAGCTCACGTGCGACAGCAGCTTGCGGGCAATGCCCTCGCGACGATGCGTCGAATCAACGGCAACGTCCATGATCTGCACGTCACCATCGACAACCATACCGCCGGCAAGGCCCAGGAGCTGGCCGTCATCGTGAGCAACCCACCAGCTGCGCGGAGCGGCAACGTCCTGACCCAGCTCGGACAGGAACATGCTCGGGGTCCATGCCTCGTGCCCGGCGCCTTCAAAGCAAGCCGCCTCCAGCGCGCTCGCACCCTCGGCATCAGCTGCACCCATGGGGCGGAACTGTAGATGGCGACCGGCGAGCTCATCGGCCACGCCCGTAATTTCACTCTGCGCGCTCTCGGCAAGACCCAGGCGCTTGCGCTCGTTTTCCTCGGCGTCCGAAAGGCGCGTATAGATCGGCAAGACGCGAGCTGGATCGCCATCGCCTGCGGCGTGCGCCATCAGCAGGCCCTCGCCCGAGGGCCACCACAGGTCTCGCTCCACGCAGCGCGCCGTCTCGTCCTCACTCAGCAGCTTGCCATAACGCACGAGACCGTCACCAGTCAGCCGAACCTGATCCCAGCCCGCGGCCTCGCGCCACTCATCAAGCGCCACGGCTGCCTTAACCACGCTCTCACGCTCAAATTGACGCTCGGGGCCTTCGTCCCCCAGCACATACAGCGCCGGGTACACCTCGCCGCGCATGGCGTCGGCAAGAACACCAAGCTTGCCGCGCACGCCGGCCTTCCATGCCGTCCAGGCGCAAGCGTCAAGTGTCGACACGCCCAGCAACGGCACGTTGGCACCGCGCGTCAGGCCCTTAGCCGTCGAGATACCGATGCGCACACCCGTAAACGAGCCGGGACCGCGACCGACCACATAACAGCCGACATCGCTGCAATCCAGGCCGGCCTGCTTCAGTACGCCATCAACAGTATTCACGAGCTCCACATTGGCATGGCGACGGCACATATGGTCGCCACTCACCAGCTTCGCCTCGCCCGTCTGTGCGTCACGCCAGCTTACCGCGCAGGCAAGCATGTCAGTCGAAGTATCGAGCGCCACCACCGGCGCGTTGTCCCTATGCAAGCTCATCTTGTACAGCCCTATCAATCAAATCGGAAAGCTCCGTCGCGCGCTCGCCGTGAGCCTCGAGCGTGATCGTTCGCACGTCGCTGTTGTTCTCGTCACGCTTAAGCGTCACCGAGAGATACTCGTCGGTCAGCTCATCCTGGAACTGCTCGCCCCACTCCAGCAGACAAGCTCCCTCATAGCCCAGCACGTCAAAAATGCCCGTATCCTCAAGCTCGTAAGCATGCTCCAGGCGGTACAGGTCAAAGTGGAACAGCGGAATGCGGCCCTGGTCATGAACGGCCATGAGCGCGAACGTGGGGCTCGTAACCATATGCCCGTCGCCCAAGCCGCGCGAAACGCCCTTGGTAAAGTGGGTCTTCCCCACCCCCAGGCCACCGGTCAAAATCAACACGTCACCGTCTTCCAGGCATGGCGCAACCAACTCGCCAAAATGCTCGGTATCGGCAGCACTAGCCGTTTTGTAAGTGCCTACCCCCAGGCGCTCCAGGGACATATACGCTCCTTATTATTCCGAGGCGGCGTCTGGTGCGGGATGTCGCCCCAGATAGTCGCCCAGCATCTTAAAGTCTTCCTCCAGCAGCTCCTGCCACGCCGGGTTACGCAAGGCGGCCGCCGGGTGGAACGTGGGCATCACCACAAAATGCCCCATCTGATGGAACCTGCCGCGCAGCTTGGTGATGCCGATCTCGGTCTTAAGCACAAAGTGCGTCGCGGGATTGCCGAGCGTCACGATGATATCGGGCCAGATACTGCGAATCTGCTCACGCAAAAACGGCGAGCATGCCAATACCTCCTCGGGGCGCGGATTGCGGTTTCCCGGCGGGCGACACTTGAGCCTGTCTCTTATACACATCTGACGCTGCCGACGACTCCTTACGTGTA
>URSP01000151.1:0-3086 GCA_900550515.1 uncultured Collinsella sp.
ACGACCCGGCATTAAAGGCAAAGTGCAGCAGGATCGTGTAGCGGAGCTTTCCGGTCGTCACGAGCACCCAACCAAAGATGAGGCCGGCGGCACCCGCGTAGCAGCCCTGCACCCAGTTCATGTGCATAAAGCCGAAGACCGCCGCCTGCAGCACAATCGCCGCGGCGATACCCCACGTGCTTGGGGCCGCCCAGAGCACCATGGCACCGTCCTGCGCGCTCGCACGACGCCGGCGCTTCCAAAGTGGGCGGCACTGCGGATTAAACGCTCGGAGCGAAAACTCAAAAATAATGCCGCGCACCAGCAGCTCTTCACAAAATGGGGCACCGAGCACCGTAGTCAGGACGTCGAGATAGCTGGTGTCGCCCATGCCTGTTTCCTCGACAAGCTCGCTGTAGTCAGCCGCCGCCTCGGGCAACAGCGACAGCACGGCGTCGGTCACGTAGCCAACGACCACCTGCAGGGCAAGGCCAATCACGACAACGCAAGCGATGCGCTTCCATGCGGCACTTGCTCCCCCGCCGAGCGGACGTTCACCTTGCCGGCGCGCCATGAAGGAGCGGGGCCACAGATAACGCCACCACAGCAGCGCCATCAAAAACGACGCCGTCTGAGCGGCAGCCTGGAACCATTGGATATCGAGATTGTCGATCGGATAGCCCGTCAGCACCGACACGGCATCGAGAACTGAAAACAGAACCACGCTCAGGGCTATATCGGCAACGACAACGCCAAAACAGGCAAGCGCCCACGCCATCGCATTGAGCATGCCAACCTCCTCAAAACCCGGTACTTAGGGACGTTCCTTAACTGCCGGCAGAAAAAGAACGTCCCCAAGTGCCGGCAGTTTGGAACAGTCATTGTTGATGAGAATCGGGCGCAGCGCCAAAGGCCCCGTTGGGCGAAATGTCGAACGGGAAGGTGCCACAGCGATTGAAAGCGGCGATGAACATGCGGATGGCGTTGGACGGCGTGGTGCCCACGAGCTGGGTTGCCGCCGCGAAGGCCGCCTTTTCCTCGGGCAAAACCTTCGCGACAACCGGGGTCATGTGTTCTGCCATGGCGCTTCCTTTTTGAAACGACGGTGGTGCGGATGGATGCGGGCCACGCGGCTGGGCGACGGGCTGTGAAGGCAACCCGATTGGCCCGCATCTGGAGTTTGTTCTACGGCGTTGGTATTACTTGGTATTCCTAAGTATTACCCCGTAGATAGAATACCATACCCGACCCCATGGGGACGGAGAAAAAACGGATCAATTTGTTGCTGAGTAAGTCTTTAGAGCGTGATGATGTCCGAGATATTGAGGGCCCGAGCGTCAGCGGCATCGTGCGTGGCAAGCAACAGCATACGGCCGTCGAGCAAGTCGAGCACGACCTCGGTGCATGCGTCGCGCGCAGCGATGTCTAGACCGGTAAAGGGCTCGTCCAGAATCACTGCGCCGCCCGGACACAGCAGGGCTCGGGCAATCTCGACACGACGGCGCTGCCCACCCGAGAGCTCGGCCACGCGGGCATGCACATCGATCCCCGGTACCAGCAGGCGCAACAAGGCAGCGGCACTCGAGGTATTCACGCGTGCATCGGCGCACACCAGCACGTTATCCAAAGCAGAGGCGTCCTCGACCAGGCGCACATCCTGAAACACCATGGAGCACGGTGCGCACTCCCCCGCCACCAGCGCAAGCAACGTCGACTTGCCCACGCCCGAAGCGCCCATCACACAGGTGCGTCCACCGGCGGGCACATGAAGCACCAGTCCGTCGAGCGCCGGCGACCAGGGCGCCCGGTCGCCCACGGCGAGCGCAAGCTCCGCAGCAGCCCCGCCGCCAGCAGAGCCGCACGCACGCCCGCGGCCACCGCGCCCATGCGCCCGCACGGCAGTTCGCCACGCCACGGGCCCCGAAGCCCGCAGCAACCACACCAGCACGCGCTCACACGCCCACGAGGCGGCAACGACCAACACGGTCCACGCCAGCAGATCAGCCGTCTCAATCAAAAGCTTTGCCTGATAGATGCGCTCACCCACGGTGCCCGCCGCCATGCCGATCAGCTCCGCCGCCACGCCGGCCTTCCAGCTCATGCCGATCACGGCACGCGCACACGAAAGCACAAACGGCAGGACCTCGCGCCAGGTATGGGCGCAAAACAGACGCCAACCCTGCACGCCATGCAGACGAAACATCTGCTCCAGCGGTTTATCCACTTGCGTCAAACCCTCGACCAACGAAAAATACACGCCCGGAAGTGCCATCAAAAAGACCGCCGCAATGCTCACGCGAGCCGACCCCAACCAAATGAGCAGCAGGACCACCACGCAGGCAACCGGCGTCGCCTTCACAAACGAAAGCGCCGGCGCCACCAAGCGCGCAAACGCCCGCGAGCGCGACGAAATTCCGGCCAGCAGACCACCGCACACCGCGGCAAGCGCCAAACCGCCTAGAATCCGCGCACCCGAGCCCGCCAGAATCGCCCACGTGCCGGCATCACACACCAGCCGTAGCAGCGCCAAGGCAACAGCACCCGGCCCCGGCAAGATCAACGGCTGCGCCACCAGCGCCGCCGCCAGCGCCCACACGGCAAGCCAAAAGGCGGCGACGGCACCTGCTGCCGCCACCGCCTTCATACGCTCTGTCATGTGTCGAGCAAACGCACGCACGGGCTACTCCATGTAGTAGAAATCATCAGCCGGGAGCTTGCCGCCCACGGCGCTCGCGTCCGCATCGGCCAGCACCTGCAAGTACCCACCGAGCGCCGCCTTCATATCCTTTCCCGTCTGGCACACAAGCATGCACCCGGGAATCGCCTTTTCGGCAATCGCGGCGTTATCGACGATACCCGCATCGACCACGGACTGCGCCCAGTCTGCCGGCACCGCGTTCACGGCCTCAACGCTCGCCGCATGGCAGCGCAAGAATTCCGCCACGGCCTCGGGATGCTCCTCGGCAAAGGCGCGGCGCACCACGGTCACACCCGTCAGCAGGCGCGAGCCCGTGTCACCCGCCAGCTCGTCCCACACATCGGTCAGGCTCACCGGTGCCGACAGCTTGCCCTGTCTCTTATACACATCTGACGCTGCCGACGACTCC
>URSP01000152.1:0-3074 GCA_900550515.1 uncultured Collinsella sp.
CTGGCAGGCTGCGTGGAAGGCCGAGCCCAGCGCCATGGGGTTGCCGGTAGGCTCAACGGCAGCCACGTCTGCATCCGTCATCTCGGAACCATCCGACTCCGCATCATCGCCGGCCTCGTCCATGGGCACGCGCGCCTCGGCGGCACGGTCCTCGGACTCGGCATGCAGCGCCGCGGCAATTGACGAGTAGCTGTACGAATCGCGCACCGGATACGGGCAGATGCCCATGCGCACGCCCACCGCCTGGGGATACACGAGCTCAAACGCATCGGGCTCGGGGTCGGCAGGACCAGGAACGGCGGCACGGGCATCTGCACCGGCACCCTCCGGCTCCGCATCGCCGCGGACAAGCCTGCCCTCGGCATCCAGCGAAGCGTTGGCCTCAAACGCCTGCTCGCCAAAGGTAAAGTCCGCGAGCGAAATGAGCTCGTAGTCGCCCGGCTGGGAGTTGTCGAACACCAGGCGGTCGGCATCGAGCTGCGGCATGTCCAGAGCGTCGGTCGGCAAAATACGGCGCAGCACGTCGTAGGTCAGATCGGTCTCGACGTCGAAGGTCGGCGCCGTCACCTTGCCACGGCTCACGCCGGCATCCATCGCCAAAATCACCAGCTCGCGCGCACGCGTCATGGCAACATAGAGCAAGCGGGCCCGCTCCTCGAGCGAAAGCTGCAGGTCGTCGCTGCGCAGGCGAACGAATGCCTCGGCGGGAGAACCCGTCGCGCAGACATCCTCCATGAGCTCCGGCGGCAGCCACAGCGACGCGCCCTTGCCCTTAAACGCATGCTCAAACTGCTTTTTAACGTCGTCGCCCTTCACAAAGGTTCCGTCGGCGAGCTTAACGCCGTCGAAGCGTGCAGGCAGTGCCACAACCTGCGCCCCGCCCTCGACACGCCCCATCTGAGCCGCACCGGACGATTTGCGCACGCCAAAGCACTCGGCGACCGCCACGACCGGATATTCCAGGCCCTTGGATGCGTGCACCGTCATGATGCGCACCGCGCCGTCGTCCTCCTCGTTGAGGGCACCCGGGGCCTCCTTGCCCGCTAGGAAGCGATCGAAGGCAAGCGCGATGGAACGCGGCGAGTTGCCGAACTCGGCCTCCGCCTCGGCCACAGCGTCGAGCGCCTTGAGCACGTTGGCGGCAATGGCCTTGCCCTCGGGACCACGCTGTGCCAGACGCACAAACCAGCCGGAGGCGTTGACCACGTCGCGCGCGATGGCTGCGAACGAATCGCGGCCCACGCGACGAAGCGCATACCGCAGTACCTCGCGGGCGCGCGTCACGAGCGGCAGGTCTTGCAGGCCCGGCACATCGGAATCGCTCATGATGCCCACGTCGATATTCCTGCGCGAGGTCTCCCCCGTCTGCTCGTCGAGCTTGGTCGCCAGCGCTAGGAACTCCTGGGCGCCGAGCGCAAACATCGGCGAGGCCAGCAGCGGCATAAGGCCCTGCGCCGTATCGGCCGGATTGGCGAGCGCACAAACCAGGGCGCGCACCGTCTGCACCTCGGCGGCTTGGGCAAAGACCGAGCCGCCCGCGATGACGCAGTCGAGCCCCTGGTCGCGGAAGGCCTGTGCGTAGACGTCTGCGTTGGTCATGCGGCCCAGCAGCAGCACCATGCCGCCCTGGGGCTGGCCGGCATCGGCAAGCGCGCGGAATCGCTCCGCGATCGCACGGGCCTTGGCCTGTGTGCGCTCCTGCGTGCTGCCGCCGGCAACAAAGAGCGCCTGACGACGCGAGGCGTCCGCCACCAGCGTGTCCTTGCGGCCGTCGCTCGCCTCAAGATCCAAAAAGCCCTGCATCAGGCCGCCGTCATCGCCGTCGAAGACGCGTGCCACGTAACGCAGTACCTCGTCGTGACTGCGGAAGTTGCGCACGAGCTTGACGAGCTCGCCGGTGGGGACATCCAGCGTGGCAACCGTCTCGGACGCCGCCGTCGATCCCACTTTGCGCTCCTGGCGACGGAAGACCTCGACCTCGGCGCCGCGGAAGCGATAGATCGACTGCTGCGCATCGCCCACGGTACACAGCGCGCGCTCCCCCGCACCCGTCAGGTAGCGGATCAGATCGACCTGCATCTGGTCGGTATCCTGAAACTCATCGATCATGACCATCTTAAAGCGGCCCTCGTACGCAGCGCGAATGGCCGGGTAATCGCGCAGGGCCTCGTAGGCCATGCGCAGCAGGTCGTTGTTGTCGAGGGCAGACTGGCCGGCCTTCAGCGCGCGATACTCGGCCTCTACAGAGCGGGCCAAGCCCACCAGCGCATCGAGCGCCGGACCACCGCAGGCCAGCGCGATATTGATAAATGCATCGGCAGCCTCGGCCTTGAGCAGCTCGACCTGCTCCTTGGGGAACGCCTTGCTCGCGCGCGGCATGGTGCACGACATCATGAGCCGCGCCGCATCGGCCATGGTCTTGCCGCTCGCCTCGAACGCATCGATGGCGTCGAGTGCAACCTGCGCCTTCTCGGTCGCCGCCTTGCTTGCACCCAGCGCCGATCGATAGGCATCGGCGAGTGCCGAGGTATCGGCCTGGCCGCGCGCCACGCGCACGTCGTCCATACCGCCCGGCAGCTGGCTCGACAGCTCCAGCAGCTCGCGCACCAGGCCCTTGATGGTGGTGCCGGCGCCAAAGGGGCCGCCCTCGCCCGCCATGGGATACCAGGCGTAGAGGGCCTTGAGCGATGCCGCGAGCTCGGGGGCGGCATCGGGCGCCGTCGCGCGGGCCAGCACATGCTCAACAGCCTGGTCCATAAGCTCGTCGGTATCGGTGAGCACCGTGAACTCGGGGTCGATGCCCAGCTCCAGCGCATGCGCGCGCAGGATGCGCGAACACATGCCGTGAATGGTCGAGATCCACGCATCGTCGACGGTCAGGGCCTCCTCGTCCATGCCCTCGTCGATAAGCGCACGGCGCACGCGGTCACGGATCTCGGCCGCAGCATCCTTGGTAAAGGTGATGGCGAGCACCTGGTCCAGATGCTCAACGAACGGACCGGATTCGGGCGAGAGCGCGTAGACGATGCGGCGCGTGAGGGTAAAGGTCTTGCCCGAGCCGGCACCCGCCGAGA
>URSP01000153.1:0-3047 GCA_900550515.1 uncultured Collinsella sp.
AGGGCGTTATCGCCGGCTGCTCGGGCGGCAACTACGACTCCGTGGTCCAGGCTGCCCGCGTGCTCAAGGGCGCCAACACCGGCTGCGGCGAGTTTTCGCTGTCGGTCTATCCCACAAGCCAGCCCGTGGCGCTCGAGCTCACGCGCCGTGGCTACATCTACGACCTTATGGAGGCCGGTGCGATCGTGCGCACGGCGTTCTGCGGCCCGTGCTTCGGTGCCGGCGACACGCCCGCCAACAACGGCCTTTCGATCCGCCACACCACGCGCAACTTCCCCAACCGCGAGGGTTCCAAGCCGGGTAATGGCCAGCTGAGCGCCGTGGCCCTGATGGACGCCCGCTCCATTGCGGCGACGGCTGCCAACGGCGGCATCCTGACGCCGGCGACCGACCTGCCCGAGGAGACTTGGGACGAGGCCTGCGAGTACACCTTTGACGATGCGCCGTACAAGAAGCGCGTGTACTGGGGCTTTGGCAAGGCGGAGCCTGCCGACGAGCTGGTCGAGGGTCCCAACATCAAGCCGTGGCCCGCGATGGAGCCCCTCGGCGACGACATCCTGCTTAAGGTGTGCTCCAAGATCATGGACCCGGTCACCACGACCGACGAGCTTATTCCTTCGGGCGAGACGAGTTCCTTCCGCTCCAACCCGCTGGGTCTGGCCGAGTTTACGCTCAGCCGTCGCGATCCGGCCTACGTGGGTCGTTCCAAGGAGGTCGACGCCGTGGAGAAGCGCCGCGTGGCCGGTGAGGCCGCAGGCGACCTGGCGGCAATCGATGCCGAGCTTGCCAGCGTGTTTGAGGCGCTGGCCGGTGCGGGCGTCGCGGCAGACGCCAAGGCGACCGAGTACGGCTCCATGCTCTATGCCAAAAAGCCCGGTGACGGTTCTGCCCGCGAGCAGGCCGCGAGCTGCCAGCGCGTGATTGGCGGTCTGGCCAACATCGTCCACGAGTACGCCACTAAGCGCTATCGCTCCAACGTGATGAATTGGGGCATGGTGCCCTTCCAGATGGAGGCCGAGCCCAACTTTGAGGTGGGCGACTACGTCTTTGTGCCGGGTATACGCGACGCGCTCGATGGCGACCTAAAGGACATCGCCGCCTACGTGGTGCGCGCCGACGGCACGGTCGAGCAGATTGAGCTCTACATTGCCGATATGACGGCAGAGGAGCGTGCCATCGTCAAGGCCGGCTGCCTGATCAACTACAACAAGTTCAAGGCCGCTGCCGAGTAACGCACTTAATTGTCCGCCCGGGGCTTACCCTTTCCCGCCCGCTCACGCGCTTCGCGAGGGTCGCGTTCGGGAAAGGGTAAGCCCCGGGCTACATTTCTGCGTTCTCGTTGGGTCTTGAGGGACGCTAATAAATAGACTTGCTTGATGCCGCCTCTGTTATCGGGGCGGCTTCTTTTGTCGAAAACCACCATGAAGGGGTAGGCGCCTTTGCGGTGGTTCCGTTTGTCTCGACCTGTAACATCTGGGCCCCTATTTGACGAGCGGCTGTTACAGATTGAGACAAACAATCGCCGCCGATCATTTCATCTCGATCTGTAACATCTAGGATTGAAAAGGGCCGCTAGATGTTACAGATCGAGACAGTGGAACATCGGAACCGAAACCACCACAAAGGTGCCTGCCTGGCGGGTCCTTATTTCGATGGGGCCCAGGTTATTTCATCGTCAAATAGCCAAGTGCGTGCTGAGCCACTGTCGCGCGCTGTCTGTGGATCGGGCTCGCAAGTTTGTTCGTAGGCATCCTCGGTACACCGATCCATAAAATCGACGACTGCCGTCTGGTCGCCTTCCATGACGTAGATCACGTTGCCATCCGAGATATAGACTCCCGGCCCTTCGTTGTCCACGTAGCCGGGGTCGTATGAAACGTTGCACAGTCTGCTCCCGTTTGCCGCATCGAGTTCAAGGGTCGAATAATACCCGCCATTCATTTGGCCTTTCTTGGCTCGATATATTGCGGCGCCGTACCATCGCTTAAACGTCTTGCCTTTGAGTAAACTGGTTGCCTTGCCGATAAGCTGCTCATCTTGGGTATAGCGCGTGGCTCCAAGTTCGATTCGGGGATAGTTACTGACCCCAAGCGCTGCGGGCGTACCGTCGAAATCGACGGTGATTGAATCGGGTTTGACGATATCGGTGAGGATTTCGATGGGGTAGCTTACGGTTTCAACCGCCGCCTGCGTTGCCGAGGCAGGGAGAAATGCGAGATAGATAATGCCCACGCCGACTGCGGTAATTGCAAACGCTAAGACGAGCAGGCCGATATAGGTGGAGCGTTTCACGGTGGGGCACCTCTCATGTAATATGCAATCATTAAGATAAATGATACAAGCTTACGACAATATTCAAAAGAAAGCGACCGCCCGGAATGAGAGGGCTAAAAGGCCCTATTGGGCTTCGATTTGACCTCTAATAGAAATAATTGCCCCACTCATTCTGGGCGGGAGGTCAATAATTGAGTCCACGAGTCTTGAGCGATACTATTCTCACTAAACTCGCTATTTTCACTATAAGCACTATAAATACGATAGGGAGGACGACGAGAACATTGTGGCGTGCGATAGCTAAGCCGTTTAAACCGGGCTCTGACCTTGAATCTCCGCCTCTATCTGTGCGAACGGGCTATTGTCGGTTCTCGATTCCATCGCTGCGTTCTCGTTGGGTCTTGGGATCGCCAAACGTAGACTGGGCTTGATGTCGCCTCTTTTAATCGGGGCTGATTCTTCTCTGGACCACCACAAAGGGGACGGGCACCTTTGTGGTGGTTCTTGGTTTGTCTCGATCTGTAACAGTTAGACCCTAATTTGCCGAGTAGGTGTTACAGATTGAGACGAACGGGCGCCGCTGGTCATTTCATCTTGATTTGTAACATCTGGAGCCATAAACAGTCGCTAGATGTTACAGATTGAGATAGTAAGGGGATGAGGCCGCAGCGGGTGAGCGCGCCTGTCCCCTTTGTGGTGATTTTCCATGTCATGAGAGCACTCAGAAAATCTTATATATAGAGACTTAGATTTGTGTATAAGATCGCGCAAAG
>URSP01000154.1:0-3026 GCA_900550515.1 uncultured Collinsella sp.
GCCCGCCGTGGAAGGGGCGAAATATCCACCGCAACGGCGGTACCCCATGTGAGCTATGACGACCTGCGCCATGCCGACCGCATTACTATCGACGGTCTCGAGGTCTTTGCCAACCACGGCGTGTATCCCGAAGAGAACGCGCTGGGCCAGAAGTTCATCGTGTCCTTGGTGCTCTATGCCGACCTGCGTGCAGCGGGCGAGCACGATAACTTGGACGCCTCGATTGACTATGGCACGGTGTGCCACGATGTCGATGGGTATCTGCGCGAGCATACGTTTAAACTCATCGAGGCGGCAGCCGAGGGTGTGGCCCAGATGCTGTTGCGTCGTTATCCCTTGCTGCTTGGTGTGCGCATAAAGCTCGATAAGCCGTGGGCGCCCGTCGGTCTTCCCCTGGCAAGCTGCGGTGTCGAGATCGAGCGCGTGCGCTAACCGGTTCTAATATGTCTCTATGGGTGGCTGCTTGAGCCGCTGGGACAGTGCTCTATTGTTGGGGCAGTACGTGTCGAGCAGGGCGTGAAACCGCTGATTGTGGCTTGGCTCGAGCAAGTGGACGAGCTCGTGGGCGACAACCATGTCGAGGCATTCGACGGGGTAGGCGGCAAGCTCGCGCGCGATGCGAATAGCGCCGGATTTAGGTGTGCATGAGCCCCAACGCGTTTTCATGCTGCGTACGGAAATGCGGGCCACGTTGACGCCCATTGCGATTTCGTACGCGTGCACCATATCGCGCAGCGCCGTGGTGACCTCGGATGCATAGAGCTGGTCGATGCGGGTCTGGAGCTCATCGGACGTCAGGCCGTCGAGGGTTGCGCGCCGCTTGGCCTGTGGGCGTTCGTTCGATTTGTCGGCACCCATAAAACTTGCGAAGGTGGCCTGCTTGGGCCGCGGTGCGGGCGATGCAAAGTTGCGATCGAGCGCATCTTGTACCGTGATGGGCTTGCCCCAAAGTGCAATGATGGACGAGGGGCTGAGCGGCTCTCGCGCCGTCGCCTGACGTTGCTCGCGCTGGGCAAGCCGGCTGATAATCCAGGCGCTGTTGCGCTTCACAAACGCTTCGATACGCTCGCGGCTGGCGCCGAGCGGTGCACTGGCGTGGACCTCACCGCTCGATGTGACGCGTAGGTTGAAGTTCTTGACGCGCTTTTTGGTAACGACGACGGGGATGGATGTGCCATCCGGTCGGGATACGGTAGTCGTAAATTGCTGCGTCAAAAGCGGTCCTTCAGATTGGGGACGGGCCGGCATGTCGACCGTTCGGCATGCCGGCCCGCTCAAGGGATGTGAAATTAATAACGCTCAAAGAAGGCAAGCGCGTTGTCGCT
Organism: uncultured Collinsella sp.; assembly: GCA_900550515.1. Classification (GTDB taxonomy): domain Bacteria; phylum Actinomycetota; class Coriobacteriia; order Coriobacteriales; family Coriobacteriaceae; genus Collinsella. Next base: position 1,326 of record URSP01000154.1, read on the forward strand.
GCAGAGCTTCTGCATCACGGTCTTGCCAAAATGCTTGGAAAGCATGTTCTGGAACTCGGGCATCTTGCTGGCATCGGAGAGGAAAGCGGGCACCGTGGCACCGTCCCAGTCGCCGCCGAGCGCGATGACGTCCTCGCCGCCCAGGTCGAGCCAGTGCTCGATATGTGCCGCCAGCTGGTCGAAGGTGACGTCTGCGGCTGTCTTGTCGGTTGCGTCGTTGGAAAGGAACTCGCTGCAGTAGTTGAGGCCGACGATGCCACCCATGTCGCGAATGGTGCGGAACTGGTCGTCGGTGAGGTTGCGCTTGACGCCGCAGACGGTGCGGGAGTTGGAGTGGCTGGCGACGAAGGGGCGCGTGGCGTGGGCGACAACCTCGTCAAAGCACTCATCGTTGAGGTGGGAGACGTCAAGCACCATGCCGGCGTGCTCCATCTGCGTAAGTGCCTCGATGCCGGCGGCGGTGAGGCCGGCGTGGGTATCGTGTCCGCTCGCGAGCGGTCCCTGCGCATTCCAGCTGAGCGATGACATGAGTACGCCCAAGCTCTTGAGCACCTCGATCAGCGCGGGGTCCTCGGCAAAGAACGTGGCGTTTTCGATGGTGTGGATGCAGGCGACCTTGCCGTCTTTGAGCGCGGGGCGAATGTCTGCCGCGCTGCGTACGTTGACCATGCGGTCGTGGTTGAGCATTGCCTGGCCGCTCATATGCGCCATGATCTGCGCCTGGAAGCGCGCGGCGTGGGCGGTGGGAATCTCATCGGGGACAAACGTGGCGAAGCACTGTGCCCATGGCGTGTTGCCGATCTTTGTGAGCGAGATGGCGCAGGCGTTGCCCTCGATGAGGTCGAAATCTTGCGGATGCGTTTCGTCGCCGGGGAAATAACCGTCGGTGCCGGCGGTAAAGCGCAGGTCGAGATCGAGCGTGGCCCAGCCGATGCGGTCGGCGGTGTCGCAGTGTAGGTCAAATACGGGATATGCCATGGTTCCTCCGGTTGCAGCGTTTCTTTGCAAACTGTCATTGAATTGTATGACTAGGGTATAGTTAGCGCCATATGTTCACGGCGGCCCGCGTTGTGCGCCGCCCTTATCACGGAGGTTACCATGTCCAACCAGGGCAAGAAGGTCAAGACTCATTATCGCGGCACGCTCGACGACGGCACGCAGTTCGATAGCTCCTACGATCGCGGCGAGCCGCTGGAGTTCACCTGCGGCGCCGGTCAGATGATCAAGGGCTTCGACGCCGCTGTTGTCGACATGCAGGTGGGCGAGAAGAAGACCGTGCACATTCCTGCTGCCGATGCCTACGGCGAGCACAATCCCGAGATGGTTATTACCTTCCCGGCCGAGCAGGTTCCCAACATCGAGCAGATCGAGAAGGGCATGAAGCTCTTCCTGTCCACGCCGAGCGGCATGCCTGTCCCCGCCGTCGTCATCGACGTAACGCCCGAGGCTGTGACGCTCGATGCCAACCACGAGCTTGCCGGCAAGGACCTCAACTTTGATATCGAGCTCGTCGAGGTCGAGGGTTAGAGCATGCCTGAGCGCTTGGTTTCGACGACATGCTTGGGAAATCTCAACGATCCGTCCTATGAACTTCTGCTTCGCCGGAAGCTGGGCGGCGTCTTTGAAGTTGACGAGCTACTGCTCGATTGGGACCAGGCTGATGTATGCGCGTTTGTGGGCGTGACGGAGCTGGGGCGCACG
>URSP01000155.1:0-3015 GCA_900550515.1 uncultured Collinsella sp.
ACAGGTAGTCGGCATTTTGCTCGAGCACCTTTTCCTGCGTGGACTTGACCTCGGCGAGCGGCGCCTTGACGGCGACGATGAGCGACTTGGCGCGACTGAGCACATCGGCCTCGTCGGCGGCGATGAGCGAGTCGATGGCGCGGACCATCTGGCGACGGGCGTCCTGGCGCTCGGCGCTCTTGAGGAACTCGATACCACGCGTGGGGCTTCCCGCCACGGCGACGGCCATGCGGCAGCGCGCGAGATCCTGACCGGTGGCGCGGCTCACGGCCTGCGCGGCCACAGTAGGCGACACCAGCCGAAACGGCACGCACTGGCAGCGGCTCACGATGGTGGGCAGCATCACGTCGGCCGAGGTGCCCAACAGGATGAACATGACGCCCTCGGGCGGTTCCTCGAGCGTTTTGAGCAGCGCGTTGGCGGTGTTGGCGCGCAGTTGCTCGGCACGGTCGATGATGTAGACCTTTGCCTTGGCGCGGATGGGGGCCAGGGGCACGTCGTCGAGCAGCTCGCGGGTCTGCGCGATGAGGTAGCCCGTAGCACTTTCGGGCGTGTAATAGTGCACGTCGGGATGCGTATGGCGGGCGACGCGTACGCAGCTGTCGCACGAGCCACAGCCGCCCTGCTCGCACAGGAATGCCTGGGCAAGCGCCCATGCGGCGTCGAGCTTACCGGCACCGGGCGCGCCCAAAAACAGGTAGGCGTGCGATGCGCGGCCGCTTGCGATGGCGTTGGTCAAGAAGTCGCGCACGCGCTGTTGGGTGTCGAGCTTGGCCAGCAGGCTTGCCTGAGCGGGGGCCATGTTACTCGGCCTCCTTGGCAAGCGCGGCGGCGACGGCGTCTTGGGGAATGTCGAGACCGTACGCGCGAATCAGCTCGACCGTCTGCGCGAAGACGTCTGCAATCGACGCAGTGGCGTCGATGAGCTTTACGCGGGCGGGTTCCTCGGCAGCGATAGTGCAAAATCCCTGGTAGACGCGCTCCTGGAAGGCCATGCCCTTGGCCTCCATGCGATCGGCCGCACCGCGGGCTGCCATGCGCAGTGCCGCCTGCTCGGGCGTGATGTGATAGACGAGCGTGAGCGCCGGATGCGTACCGGCGACAGCCAGGTTGTTGGCATCGCGCACCATCTGGCGGTCGAGGCCGTCGGCAAACGCCTGGTAGCAGGTCGTGGAATCGTAGAAGCGGTCGCACAGGACCACCTTGCCGACAGCGAGGGCGGGAGCTATGACCTCGTGCACCAACTGGGCGCGCGCCGCCTCGTAGAGCAACAACTCGCAGGTGTCGCCCATCGCCGTATTGGCGGGGTCGAGCAGCAGGGCGCGGATCTTTTCGCTGATGGCAGTGCCGCCCGGCTCGCGCAGGCTCACAACCTGGTAGCCAGCGAGCTCGAGCGCACGGGCAAGCAGGCGCGCCTGCGTGGACTTGCCGGCGCCGTCGACGCCCTCGAGCGTGATAAAGCTATGTTGAGCGGGCTCAAAAGCCATGGGCGCAGCCCCTTCCTACAAGGCGCGTAAATGCGAGTTATAGCAACCAAGCCATGATACCCCAGTGCTCGGTGCGTCCCCAATGGCTAAAGGTGCCTTTCCAAAGTTGCGGTGAAATAGGGACTGATTGAAGCTCCGAGACCGCCAAACAGTCCCTATTTCACCGCAACTTATGATGGGGAATTTTGGACGCTGGGTATAATCGTCGTATTGCATTGAAATGTGGCGAAAGGAGTGGCAATGTCTCGGTATTGCGCCTCGTGCGGCAAGCTTCTTGCAGATGATGCCAAGTTCTGCACCTCGTGCGGTGCACCCGTTGAGCAAACAACCGCGAGCGATAGCCAGCCCGCTTTTGAGCAGACCGGTTCCCTCGATACGCCGCAAGCCAAGGCGGACGACTCCCTCGCCTATAGCCCCGACCCCGCCGCAAGGACCGAGGCCGTCGAGACCACGCAGCGCATACCCGTCGCGAGCGGCTCGCCCCAACAGCAGCCGGCTCCCGCATACGCGCCCGCTTCGCCACAGACCCCCGCTCCCAAAAAGAGCGGCACCGGGCCGCTTATCGCCGTTATCGTTGTGCTGGTGGCGATCATCATCGCCCTGGTCGTTTTCTTTGTGATCAAGCCTTTCGACAACGCCGCCACGCAGACGACTGCCGAGGTAGCTAAGCTGCACCATGACGTCGACGACGATGACCTAAAGCCTCTCGGCGATCCCAACAGCCTGTACGACGATGATGACGATGACGACGAGGATGGCGGCGAAGCAACGCTCTCCGAGCAGAACCTCTACCGTCGCCTGAGCGAATACTACGACCTGCTCGAAGACCTCGATAGCCAGGTCCGTGGCTGCGCGCAGAACTTCAACGGCAGCTATCTGGAAGAGGATCGAACCACCCGTCAAAATCTCGCCGACGTCGCCGAGCGCACGGAGGACACCATCGAGCAGTATTACGACATCGTCGAGGACCTAGACGTCCCGACGAGCTCCAAGAACTACAGCTCCTGGAAGGACATCATCGCCCTGTACGACGACCTGGATCACCGCATTGACGCAATCTGTGATGCCTGGGAGATCAGCCTGAAATACGACAAGCCTGCGGACCACAAGAATGAGATTGTGGCGCCGCTGTCGCGCGACAACGTGGCGGGCACCAATGACAATAAGTACCGCCTAGACTTTGAGGAGCGCTATCCCGGCGCCAAGCCTGTCGAGGTGAACTAGTCGCATGCGACGTTCTTAAACGACTAGTCATTAAAGACCGCCCCCAATGACTACGCAAAAAACGAGCGAGGATCATGAGATCCTCGCTCGTTTTTGTTTTGGGCAATGTTTCGACTGCGCCGTTACTTGTCGGCGGCTGCTTTCTTGGCAGTCGACTTCTTCGCGGTCGTCTTCTTGGCGGCAGTGGCTTTCTTAGCCGTCGTCTTCTTGGCCGCCGTTGTCTTCTTGGCCGTGCTCGCCTTGGTCGCAGTCTTGCGGCCGCGGGCGGGCTTCTTCTCCTTGGTCGGGCAGTCCATGTTCACGC
>URSP01000156.1:0-3014 GCA_900550515.1 uncultured Collinsella sp.
AACAGCAAAGCGGGCAGGGTGCCCGCGAGTCGCATGTACGAAAGGAAGATCATGCTCGATCAGGCTTATTCTCGTCGTCAGTTCCTCGGCCTCGCTGGTGGTCTTGCCAGCATCGTCGGTCTCGGTCTCGTTGGTTGCGGCGGCTCCGGCGCATCCGACGCCGCCGATACGGGCAGCGCCGCTGCCGCTGCTGAGTCTGTCTCCGGCGAGGTGACCTATGACGGCGCCTCCTCGTTCCAGGCTCTTGTCGAGGCCGCTGCCGAGAAGTTCATGGATGCCAACCCGGACGTCTCCGTCTCCGGCTCGGGCAACGGTTCGGGCAAGGGCCTGACCGCTGTCGCCGCCGGCACCGTTACCATCGGTAACTCCGACGTCTTTGCCGAGACCAAGCTCGAGGCCGATCAGGTCAAGAATCTCGTCGATCATGAGGTCGCCGTCGTTGGCATGGGTCCCGTCGTCTCCAAGAACGTGACGGTCGACGACCTGTCCCTCGAGCAGCTCAAGGGCATCTTCTCCGGCCAGATCACCAACTGGAAGGAGGTCGGCGGCGACGACGCCACCATCGTCGTCCTCAACCGCAAGGCCGGCTCCGGCACCCGCGCCACCTTCGAGGCCGCCGTCTTTGGTGACGAGGCCGTCGACTTTAAGGGCGACGCCGAGCTCGACAAGTCCGGCGACGTCCAGACTCAGATGGGCAGCACCGACAACGCCATCTCCTACCTCGACTTCTCGCACTTCGATGACTCCAAGTTCAACGCCATCAAGGTCGAGGGCGTCGAGCCCAAGAGCAAGAATGTCACTGATGACTCCTTCAAGATCTGGGCTACCGAGCACATGTACTGCTCCAAGGACGCCGACGAGGCCACCAAGGCCTTCCTGGAGTTCATGCTTTCCGACGACGTCCAGGGCAAACTCGTCGAGGAGCAGGGCTTTATCCCCGTCTCTGCCATGAAGGTCGTCAAGGACGCCAGCGGCAAGGTCTCTGCTAAATAAGTAATCGCCCCGGAAAGGTTTGCAATGGCAAAGCAACTGCCAAAGCGCGACCTTGAGAACGTGGGCCTGGGCGTCACGGGCGCGTGCGTAGCGCTCGTGACGCTTGTCGTTGCCGCGCTCATCTTTATGGTCGCCCAAAAGGGCCTCTCGGCTTTTGTCAAGGACGGCGTCTCGGTCGTCGAGTTTTTCACCGGCACCAAGTGGGACCTGGCCAACACAGCCGAAAACGGCCTACCCTACACCGGCGCCCTGCCCCTGATCGTCACCTCGTTTGCGGTCATGGTGCTCTCCACGCTCATCGCACTGCCCATCGCCATCGGCTCTGCCATCTTTGCGGTCGAGATCCAGCCTAAGTTTGGCTCCAAGGTCTTTCAGCCGCTTATTGAGCTTTTGACCGGCATTCCCTCGGTCGTCTTTGGCCTCATCGGTTTTCACGTGGTCGTCGGCCTCATGAAGAGCGTTTTCCACGTGAGTACGGGCCTGGGCATCCTGCCCGGCGCCATCGTGCTGGCCGTCATGATCCTGCCGACCATGACCACCCTTTCGGTCGATGGCCTGCGCGCCGTGCCCGACAGCTACCGTCAGGGCTCGCTCGCGCTGGGCTACACTCGCTGGCAGACCATCTGGCACGTGGTGCTCAAGTCCGCCATGCCGTCGCTCATGACCGCGGTTATCTTGGGCATGACCCGCGCCTTTGGCGAGACGCTCGCCGTGCGCATGGTCATCGGCGGCATCGAGGCCATGCCGACGTCGCTGCTGTCGCCGGCGTCCACTATCACCACCACGCTCACCACGTCCATGGCGGTCTATGCCGAGGGCTCGGCCCAGGACGATGTTCTGTGGGCACTCGGCCTGCTGCTGATGGGCATGAGCCTCATCTTCATCCTGATCATCCACCTTATCGGCCGCAAGGGGGCGAAGGCTCGTGGCTAGCACGCGCATCCATATCGACGAGGCGAGACTCGGGCGTGTCCAAAAGCAGGACCGCATCGCCACGGGTGTGCTGACGGCGATCGTCGCCATCGTCATGCTCATCGTCATCTCCATGGTGGCCTATATCCTGTTCGAGGGCATCTCGACGCTGTTCCAGCCGGGCTTTCTCACAGAGCCGTCGCGCGCCAACGGAACGCAGGGCGGCGTGCTCTACCAGCTGTTCGACTCGTTCTACCTGCTGCTGATCACTCTGATCATCTCGGTGCCCATCAGCCTAGGCGGAGCGGTCTTCCTGGTTGAGTACGCGCCGAACGGCCCTATCCGCGACATCGCCTCTACCGCCATCGAGACGCTGTCCTCGCTGCCTTCCATCGTCGTCGGCATGTTCGGTTTTCTGGTGTTCTCGGTGCAGCTGGGCTGGAAGTACTCCATCATCTCCGGCGCTGTCGCGCTCACCATGTTCAACATTCCCATCCTGGTGCGCGTGATTCAGCAGGCGCTCGAGGATGTGCCGCAGGCCCAGCGCGATGCGTGCCTGGCTATGGGCCTCACCCGCTGGGAGGCCACGCTGCACATCCTGATTCCCGAGGCCATGCCCGCCATCGTGACCGGCATCGTGCTTTCGGCCGGCCGTGTGTTTGGCGAGGCCGCAGCACTGCTCTTTACCTCGGGTATGAGCTCGCCGGTTCGCCTGAACTTCTTGAGCTTTAACCTGTCGAGCCCTACCTGCGCCTGGAACGTGTTCCGCCCCGGTGAGTCGCTCGCCGTGCATATCTACAAGATCTATGGCGAGGGCAGCCCCGAGGCCCAGCAGATCGTCTGGGGCACCGCTGCACTGCTGATGATTTGCGTGCTGCTGTTTAACGTAATCGCCCGCATTGTGGGCAAGCAACTGGCAAGGAAGATGACGGCCGAATGAGCGAGATGAATGTAACGCCCGCAACCGAAGCGGCATCGTCCGACACCCAGGACTTCCTGTCGAGCGTGGGGGAGAGCGAGAAGCGCGTGCGCGTGAGCGGCAAGGCCGTGAGCGACGAGGTCGTGCTCTCCACCAAGGACGTCAACGTGTACTATGGCGACCACCATGC
>URSP01000157.1:0-2821 GCA_900550515.1 uncultured Collinsella sp.
GAAGTTTCTTAAAGACAAGCAGACGCGTCACGACTTTGTCACGTACGCCATGTGCATCGTGGCCTTCGCCATCGTGTTCTTTATGCAGTCCAACCACATGATTCCGCGCATGATCGCCGGTCAGCTGGTTCCCATCACGGCCTATATCGTCATGGCCATTTCCCTCAACCTCGTCGTCGGCATCGCGGGCGACCTGTCGCTGGGCCATGCGGGCTTTATGAGCGTCGGTGCCTATACGGGCATCGTCACCGCGGTCGCCCTTGAGAGCGCCGTTCCCTCCGATCCGGTGCGCCTGATCATCAGCATCGTGGTCGGCGCCTTTGCTGCCGCCATCCTGGGCTTCTTGATCGGTATCCCGGTCCTTCGTCTGAGTGGCGATTACCTGGCTATCGTGACGCTGGCCTTTGGTGAGATCATCAAAGAGATCGTCACCTGCCTTATCGTGGGTGTCGACTCGCGCGGCCTGCACGTGATCTTTAACATCACGGGTAACTCCACGATCGACGACCTGCATCTGCTCGAGGACGGCACCGCCATCATCAAGGGCGCGCAGGGCGCATCGGGTGTGTCGACGTACTCGACCTTCCTCGCCGGTGCCATCCTGGTCATGGTCGCACTCGTGATCGTGCTCAACCTGGTTCGCAGCCGTACCGGCCGTGCCATTATGGCCGTGCGCGACAACAAGATTGCAGCCGAGTCCGTGGGCATCTCCGTCACCCAGTACCGCATGATCGCCTTCGTGGTTTCCGCTGCCCTCGCCGGTGCTGCCGGAGCTCTCTTCGGCGGTAACTTCTCGCAGCTCTCCGCCACCAAGTTCGACTTCAACACGTCCATCCTCATCCTGGTGTTCGTGGTCCTGGGCGGTCTGGGCAATATGCGCGGCTCCGTCATCGCGGCGGCATTGCTCACGGTGCTTCCCGAGCTGCTCCGTCAGTTCTCGGACTACCGCATGCTCATCTACGCCATCGTGCTGATTCTGGTCATGATCTTTACCAACAACCCGCAGCTCAAGGCGTTCTTCGGTCGCGTCAAGGACCGCTTTGCTTCCAAGAAGGAGGTGGCAGCCGATGCCCAGTAAATTTGAGTTCAAGAAGGGCAAGATGGTCCCGTATCCTTCCGGAGCCATCGTTCCCGACCGCGACCTGGGCGAGCGCCCGGCGCTCGAGTGCATCCACCTGGGCATTGAGTTCGGTGGCCTTAAGGCAGTCGACGACTTTAGCCTGACTATCGGCAAGACCGAGATCGCCGGTCTGATCGGCCCCAACGGTGCCGGTAAGACCACGGTCTTCAACCTGCTCACCAAGGTGTATCAGCCCACGCACGGCACCATCCTACTCGACGGTGAGGACACCTCGGGCAAGTCGGTCTATCAGGTCAACCGCATGGGTATTGCCCGTACATTCCAGAACATTCGCCTGTTCAACACCATGACGGTGGAGGATAACGTTAAGGTCGGCCTGCATAACCAGGAGCGCTACTCCGGCTTTGAGGGCGTGCTGCGCCTGCCGACGTATTGGAAGCACGAGAAGGCCGCCCACGAGCGCGCCATGGAGCTGCTGTCCATCTTTGATATGGAGCATCTGGCAAACGAGCAGGCCGGATCGCTGCCTTACGGCGCTCAGCGTCGTCTGGAGATCGTCCGCGCGCTTGCCACCAACCCCAAACTGCTGCTGCTCGACGAGCCTGCCGCAGGCATGAACCCGTCCGAGACCGCCGAGCTCATGGAGAACATCGTTAAGATTCGTGACACCTTTGGTATTGCCATCATGCTTATTGAGCACGACATGTCGCTCGTCATGAATATTTGCGAGGGTATCTGCGTGCTTAACTTTGGTAAGGTCATCGCCAAGGGCACGGCCGAGGAAATCCAGAACAACGACGCCGTTATCGAGGCGTATCTGGGCAAGCAGGATAAGGGGGAGAACTAAATGGCAGAGCCGATGCTTTCCGTCTACAACATCAACGTCTGGTACGGCGCCATCCACGCCATCAAGGACATCTCCTTTAACGTTAACGAGGGCGAGATCGTGGCCTTGATTGGTGCCAACGGTGCCGGCAAGTCCACAACGCTCAAGACCGTCTCGGGCCTGCTGCGCTCCAAGACCGGCTCCATCAAGTTTATGGGCGAGGACATTACCCATACGCCCGCTGATAAGCTGGTTGGTAAGGGCCTGGCTCAGGTTCCCGAGGGTCGTCGCGCCTTTTTGCAGATGACGGTTGAGGAGAACCTGGAGATGGGTGCCTATACGCAGCCCAAGTCCACGGTGGCTCCGGGCCTGGAGCGCGTCTACGAGCAGTTCCCGCGCCTGAAGGAACGTCGTCGCCAGGTCGCCGGCACCCTTTCAGGCGGCGAGCAGCAGATGCTCGTTATGGGGCGCGCCCTTATGAGTAACCCCAAACTGCTTATGCTCGACGAACCTTCCATGGGTCTGGCACCGATTCTGATCGAACAGATCTTCCAGATTGTCGAGGACCTGCACAAGGCTGGCACCACGGTGCTTCTGGTCGAGCAAAACGCGCAGATGGCGCTTTCCATCGCCACACGCGGTTACGTGCTCGAGACCGGCAAGATCACCATGACCGGCACCGGCCAAGAGCTCCTGCACGACGACAACGTCCGCAAAGCCTACCTCGGAGGCTAACCCACCTAACAAAAGGGGCGCTGACTATCTCAGTCAGCGCCCCTTTTTAAGTTGCGGTGAAATAGGGACCCCCATACGGGCTCCAGAGGCCAAAAGAGTCCCTATTCCACCGCAACTTCATGGGGATGTGTGACAATGCCCGTCGGAAAACATCTGCTGTCTTTGGGGGTCTATCTATG
>URSP01000158.1:0-2810 GCA_900550515.1 uncultured Collinsella sp.
AAAGCACCAGGCCGCTGCGCTTGGAGATGTCGGCCAGGGCCGCCGTCTCCTGCTCGCGGAAGGCCGGCTCGCCGCGCTCGACGATAAAGTCGGCGCAAGGCATGCCCAGACGCTCCTCGAGGGCGCGATCCAGGTCGATGTGCTCGCGACCCGTCAGCATTGCGATCTGCTCACCCACGCGGGTTTTGCCCGAGCCCGGCATGCCGATCAGTGCGATGTTCTGCTCATGGCGGGACAGACGCTCCGTCACGTCCAGGATGCGCTCGCGCGGGGTGACCTGGCCGGTATAGCGCTCGACGGCTTGCGCCGCCTGGGCCACAAGCATGAGCAAACCGCCGATGCAGGGGATGCCGCGACGCTCGGCCTCGAGCATGAGTCCCGTGCGGGCGGGGTTGTAGACGATATCGATGACGCCCTCGAGCGCGTCGAGGCCCTCGAGCGTGCAAGGCGCGTCGGGGCAGTGGGGGAACATACCGGCAGGCGTGCAGTTGACGAGCAATGCGGCGTCGGACTGCTGTGCGATGTTGTCGTAGTTGACCTCGCTCGTGCGGCCGACGGGCACCACGATCGCGCCCAGGTCGCCCAGCACAATACTTGCCGTGGTGCCGGCGCCGCCGGTGGCTCCGAGCACGAGGGCCTTCTTGCCGGCAATCTCCACACCCAGCTCCTCGACCAGGCACTGGAAACCGAAGTAATCGGTGTTGTCGCCGCGCAGACGGCCATCGGGCAGACGCGTGATCGTGTTGACGTTACCCATGCGTTCGGCGAGCGGGCTCAGCTCGTCCAGGTAGTCCATGACGGCCCGCTTGTAGGGGATGGTCACGTTGGTGCCCTTCCACTCATCGCCGGTCATAAAGGCTGCAAGGTCTTCGGGCTCGCGCTCAAAACGCACGTACTCAAGCCCCGCGAGCTCCTTGTAGATGGTTGGGGTGTAGCTGTGGCCCAGCACACGGCCCAGGACGCCGTAGGGACGGGTTGCGGTGGTATTGGTCATCTAGAGCACCTCCGTGTAGCTGCCAAAGTAGGTGAAGCTCTCGCACACGTCGTCGATCGAGTCGAGCAGGTCGCTGAGAGCTTTGCTGCCAAAGGGACAGTCCAGATCGAAGTAGAACATAAACTCAAAGTCGCGCCCGGGGATGGGGCGGCTCTCGAGCTTGATAAGGTTGATGTTGAGCGCGTAGAAGCGCTCGAGCACGCGATAGAGGGCGCCCGGTTCGTTGGCCGTGGTGATCATGAGCGAGGTACGGTTGGCGCCGGGGTAGACGCGCGGCTCGCGGCTGATGACGACGAAGCGCGTGTAGTTGTTGTCCGAGTCCTGAATGTTGGGCTCCAGCACCTCCAGACCGTAGAGCGCCGCGCAACTGCGCGAGGCGATGGCGGCGAGGTCGGTGCGCTCGGAGTTGGCGACCATCTCGGCCGACATAGCCGTGTTGGGATACTTGGTCGCGTGCAGATCGTGCGCCTCGATAAAGCCGGCGCATTGCGCGATGGCCTGACCGTGGCTATAGACCTCGCGAACATCCTGCAGCTTGGTGCCGGGCTTGACGAGTAGGTTGTGGTCGATCTTGAGGCGCAGCGAGCGCACAATATGGAAGTCGAACTGCGCGAGCAGGTCGTAGACCGCGTTGACCGAGCCTGCGGTGGAGTTTTCGATGGGCAGTACTCCAAACTCGCAGAAGCCGTCGCGCACAGCGCGCACGACACCTTCGAAGGTGTCGAAGAACGCGATATCGGGCACGTCGAAGAGCTTGCACGCGGCGATCTGGCTGTAGGCGCCCTCAACGCCCTGGCAGGCGACGCTGGCAGTCTGGGGAAAGGGCGTGTCGAAGGCCTCGGCAGTGGCGTGGGCCTTTTGCGAGACCGTGATGCCCTTGAGCTCGTTGATATAGCGCTGCTGCTCGGCCTTGCTCATGCTCATGAGGAGGCGGAACAGCGTGATGGTCTGCGCCTCGTAGCGCTCGGGCGCGCGACCGGCAAGGTTGTTGAGCTTGGAGCGCTCGCGGGCGGGGTCAAAGACGGCCTTGCCCATCTCGATTTTTGATTTGGCGACCTCGGTGGCAATATCCATGCGCTCGACAAAACTGTTGAGGAGCGTGGTATCGATGCTGTCGATAGTCTGGCGGATGTCAGCAAGGTCCATGGGGACCCCTTTCGTGAATGGTTGCCTGGGGTAGTTAATTTGGGACGGGGCTTTTTTAGCTACCCTTTGATTGTCGACGAGTCGATGGGTGCCAGGGCAAATAACGACTGGCATATGGGGGTAGCTAAAATAGCCCCGTCCCAAATTAACTACCCCTCGGTGTGGGTGGACTAAAGCTGTCCGGCGTCTTCTAGGAGGGCGTCCCAGATGGCCAGTGCTGCGGCTGCTTCGGCTACGGGGACGGCGCGCGGGACGATGCAGGGATCGTGGCGGCCATGGACCGAGAACTCGGCATTTTCCATGGCGTCCATGTCCACCGTCTGCTGCTCGCGGCCAATGGAGGGGGTGGGCTTTACGGCCATACGCCACATGACGGGTGCGCCGGTTGAAATACCGCCCAGGATGCCGCCGGCATTATTGGACTCGACCTCGATCTTACCGGCCTCGGCGTCGATGCGATACGGATCGTTGTTCTCGCTGCCGCGCATGGCGGCGACGGCAAAGCCCATGCCAAACTCCACGCCCTTCACGGCGGGAATCCCAAACGCGATCTGCGCGATGCGGTTCTCGATGCCGTCGAACATGGGGTCGCCGATGCCCGCGGGCAGGCCGTAGATGCCGCACTCCACGATGCCGCCGATGCTGTCGAGCTCGTCGCGCGCGGCCAGAA
>URSP01000159.1:0-2781 GCA_900550515.1 uncultured Collinsella sp.
GCGTGAACATGGACTGCCCGACCAAGGAGAAGAAGCCCGCCCGCGGCCGCAAGACCACGACCAAGACGACCGCGGCCAAGAAGACGACGGCGGCAAAGAAGGCCACGGCTAAGAAAGCAACTGCCGCCAAGAAGACGACCGCGAAGAAGTCGACTACCAAAAAGACCGCTGCCGACAAGTAACCGAGCACATAACCGAGCACATATAGACACGACGGGGCCGGGCGCGCAAATGCAAATGCGCGCCCGGCCCCACTTCTAAGTTGCGGTGAAATAGGGACTGTTTTTGCTGGCAAAAGGCCTAATTAATCCCTATTTCACCGCAAGTTTTGATCAGTTGTTGGGATTACTTCACCTCGACGGGTGCGGCGCCGGGGTAGCGGTCCTCAAAGTCCAGACGGTATTTGTTGTCGTTGGTGCCCGCTACGTTGTCGCGCGCCAGCGGCGCCACGATCTCGTCCTTGTGGTTGGCGGGGCTGGAGTACTCAAGGCTGATCTCCCAAGCGTCGCAAATGACGTCGATGCGATTCTCCAGGTCGTCATAGAGCGTGATGATATCTTTCCACGAGCCGTAATTCTGCGAGTCGATGGGAACGTCCAGGTCCTCGACCTCGTCCTTCAGGTCGTCGATCTGATCCTCGAGCGACTCGGCGGCATCGCTGGCAGATTGGCGCGAGCTGCGGTCATCCTTGAGATAGTACGTGTTAAACGTGGTGGCGCAGTCGCGAACCTGCTGATCAAGATCGGAGAGCCTGCTGTAGTAGGAGCTCAGCTGGTCGTAGACGTTCTGCTCGCTGATGGTGGCGGCATCGTGGACGTCATCGTCATCATCGTCAAGCTTGTTGGGGTCGCCCTTGACGGACGCATCGTCGTTATCGTGGTCGATCTTGACCTTCTCGATCGTCGTGCCCTTGGTATCATCGGCGCCCTTGTCGAAAGGCTTGATCATAAAGAACACGACGAGCGCGATAATCACGACGATTAGCGCGGCGATGATGCCGATGAGCAGGGCGTTGTTGTTTTTGGGAGCAGCGGGGGCGCCGGCCTGCGGAGCGGCGGTCGGTATGGGCTGCTGCGGCGCGGAGCCGGCTGGCGCCGCCCATTGCTGCGTCGTGCCAACTTCGGGCTGGGGAGCGGGCGCGGGCTGATGAGCGGACTGCACGGTCACGTCCGCCTGCTGGGACTGAGTCGCCGCGGGCTGCTGCGCAGACTGAACCGTGGTCGCGGCGGTGTCGAAGGCGGCATCGGACGCGGCGACATGTTCGGCTGCCTGCGCATTCTCTTGCGACTGAGAGGCCTGGCCATCATCGGTTACCGGCGTTCCGCAGCTGGTGCAAAAACGCTCGTCGTCTTTCAGAAGCTTGCCGCAATGGGTACAAAACCGGGGCATGATGGTTCCTTCCATTCGATGTGTTGGCTAGATTATAAGGTGGTTCAGGTGCGGTTGGGCCGCGCCGACCCAACTGGTTATGTGAGGATGATCATGTCGCGCAAGCCCTGTCGCATGCGTCACAATGAGTGCGGCGTGCCGGGTGTCCGGCGCGGCCGTTTATCGACGGCTCGGTAGAATGCGATGGTGGGGAGTGAGTCTGTGTACTGCGGCGAGCAAGGTCGGGGTGGCGGCGAAAACGTGGAGGCGTTCCGGATCCCGCCGGGGGATGCACCCCTCACTGCGCGC
The DNA here is from genome assembly GCA_900550515.1 of uncultured Collinsella sp. Lineage (GTDB taxonomy): Bacteria > Actinomycetota > Coriobacteriia > Coriobacteriales > Coriobacteriaceae > Collinsella. Next base: position 1,678 of record URSP01000159.1, read on the forward strand.
GATTGCTCGCGTCGAGTGTTTTGTGCCGGGATGTTGACCGGAGCGCTTGCCTCGGTGATGAGTCTCGGCGGTTGTGCCGCGCGCCGCAACGAGGCTGAGGGCTCCGCTGTCCCTGCCAAACAAAAAGCGAATCATCCGTCCGCTCAAAAGGCGGAAGCTGTCTCCCGGGCTTCTTGGATTGCCGGCCTTCAGCAAGATATCGAAGCCCTTGTCGAGCCGTATGGTGGGTCTACCTCGGTCTATGCTGTGGCGCTTGATCCTCAAACGTTCGCGTCGCTCGATGGTGAAGTCGCTGTGGCGCCGGACGCGCGACATGTGGCGGCAAGCATCATCAAGCTTCCCGTTCTCGCTTGTGCGCTCGAGACCGTGGCGGCGGGCGAGCTGTCCCTCGACGAGCAGATAACGGTAACGCAACAGGATATCGTGGGTGGCAGCGGCAACATTCAGTCGCGCGGCGCGGGTGCGTCGTACAGTATTGACGAGCTGCTGCACGCCATGATCGCCCAGAGCGATAACGTGGCAGCGAACCTTGTTATCGGCAGGCTTGGCATGGATACGGTCAACGAAACGTGTGCCGCATTGGGGCTGACCCAGACCGTGCTCGCTCGTTTGATGATGGACACCGAGGCCCAGGCACAAGGTCGCGAGAACTATACGAGCGCCCGTGATGCTGCGGCTGTGTTGCAACGGCTGGCGGCGGGGACAATCGCGACGCCCGAGCTGTGCGAGCGAGCGCGCGGATATCTGCTGGCGCAGGAAGACGCGCGCGGTATTGTCGAGGGCGTTCCCGGCGGCGTTTTGGTCGCGCACAAAACGGGCAGCCTGGCGAATGCTCAGCACGATGCCGCAATCGTCTACGCCGAGCGCCCTTACGTGCTGGCAATCCTCACCCAAGACCTCGAACGCGAACAGGCCCTAGCGCTCGAGTGCGACATTTCCTTCGCCATCAACGCCCGCGCCCACTCCTAACTTGCGGTGAAATAGGGATTGTATTTACTGTTAGAAGGCGTATTCAGTCCCTATTTCACCGCAACTTAGAGGGTCGGCAGTTGGGTGTTCCTATAGTTTTGTCAACCGTCGGGGCTACTCCCGGTAGGGCACCCG
>URSP01000160.1:0-2774 GCA_900550515.1 uncultured Collinsella sp.
ACGAGGTCTGCACCATCATTGGTCAGGAAAAGGAGACCTCGTACCGCTTTATGGTTGCGATTCTTTCGCGCTCGGTCGGCGGTTATATGCGTGGCATGGTCGTGACGTCCATCTGCGGTGGCATCCTCGCCTTTATCGGCTTTACGCTCATTGGCCATCCCTACGCGGCACTCATGGCCATCTTTACGGGCATTATGCACTTGGTTCCTGTTGTTGGTCCCTGGGTGAGCGCGGCGATTGCCACGGTGCTCGGCTTTATGTTCAGCCCGATGCTGGCGTTGTGGACCTTGGTCGTGACCATGGTGGCCCAAAATGTCACTGACAACGTCATTTCGCCTAAAGTCATGCAAAGCTCGGTCCAGGTGCATCCCATCATGAGCCTGACGGCACTCGTTATCGGTTCGGCGCTTATGGGCGCCATCGGCATGGTTATCGCCATTCCGCTGTGCGCGGCCCTCAAGGGCATTTTCGTCTACTACTTTGAGAACGAGACCGGTCGCCAGCTCGTGGCATACGACGGCGCCGTGTTTAAGGGCACGCCGTATCGCGATGCCGAGGGCAACCCGGTCGCCGCCTATGACGCGCTTGGAGACGATACGTTCATCTATGAGTCCGAGCTCATCGGCAACGAGACCGCGCCTGAGGCCCAGGCTATGCCCAAGCCCGAGCTCGATAATCCCTGGATCAAGCTTTCGGGCCTGCAGCCCGATGCGACAGGTTTCTTTAAGAACCCCTTCGCCAAGGATGACGATTCCAATACGGACGACGACACCAAAACCGGCATCGACGACTCCATGGACGATTTGGATTCTAAATAGGTTCTATTAACGTTTCTTGAAGTTGTAAATGACAAGAAACGCGACCAAAGCGATTGATAAGGGGCCGGCTACATAGAAAAAGAGAACGTCAATTGCGCGTAGAGTGTAATAAGCCTTATCGCCGGACATTACTGCATACAATACGTAGCCAAATGCTGGTTGGTTTGCGTACCAGCATGAGAAGGCTAAGAGCGTTAAAAGTGCTACAACCAGAAGTGCATTCAGGACAAATCGTTTGCTTTTCATCGATCGCTCCTTCCGAGTGAATCTTATATCTAATTATACAGCAGTCCTTTTTCAAAGGATCGCGCGGTACTAAATAACGTGCACTTTCGCTGGAGGGTCGCTGTTTGGTGACCCTCTTTTTTGCACAGGCGCGGTGGGATGGTAATATCGTTACGTTTGAACTGTTTCGATGTGAAACCGAGGAGATTCCCTCTATGAGTGCTGACTACCCGTCAATGACTACGGCTGAGATTCGCTCTAAGTTCCTCAACTTCTTTGAGGAGCGCGGTCTTAAGCTCTATCCTTCTTCGTCCCTCGTCCCCGACGATCCTTCGCTGCTGCTTGCCAACGCCGGCATGAACCAGTTTAAGGAGTATTACCAGGGCAAGAAGACCATGAAGGAGATCGGCGCGATCTCCTGCCAGAAGTGCGTCCGCACCAATGACATCGACTGTATCGGCGAGGACGGCCGTCACCTGTCGTTCTTCGAGATGCTTGGCGATTTCTCTTTTGGCGGCGTCTCCAAGGAGCAGGCTTGCGCCTGGGCCTTTGAGCTCATCACCAAGGAGTTCAAGCTGCCGCTCGACCGCCTGTACTTCACCGTCTTTACCGAGGACGACGAGACCCATGACGTGTGGCGCTCCCTGGGCGTTGCCGAGGATCACATCTCGCGTCTGGGCGAGGACGACAACTTCTGGGCCGCTGGCCCCACCGGCCCCTGCGGTCCATGCTCCGAGATCTACTTTGATATGGGCGAGGAGGTCGGTTGCGGCAGCCCCGACTGCAAGCCCGGCTGCGACTGCGACCGCTTCCTTGAGTTCTGGAACCTTGTGTTTACCCAGTACGACCGCCAGGAGGACGGCTCCATGCCGGAGCTGCCGCACCGCAACCTCGATACGGGTATGGGTCTGGAGCGCATGGCCGCCATCATGCAGCACAAGACCGCTAACTACGATGGCGATCTGATGCAGCACCTCATCAAGCTCGGTGAGGAGATCAGCGGTAAGACCTATGAAGCCGACGATTACTCCGGCGCCAGCCGTTCTCTTCGCATCATCGCCGACCACTCCCGTGCCGTCGACTTCATGATCTCTGACGGCATCCTTCCCGGTAACGAGGGTCGTGAGTACGTCCTTCGCCGCCTGCTCCGCCGCGCCGTGTTCCACGGTCGCCTGCTGGGTATCGAGGGTGCCTTCCTGACCAAGTTTATCGACGAGGTCAACGCTCAGATGGGCGAGGCCTATCCTGAGTTGCTCAAGAACGTTGCGCTCGTCAAGGGCATCGTTGCCTCCGAGGAGGAGCGCTTCTCCACGACGCTCGACAACGGCCGCGTGTACCTGGACGAGGCCCTGGCTGCGCTCGCCGACGGCGCCGTCCTTCCGGGCGATGTCGCCTTTAAGCTGCACGACACCTTTGGTTTCCCCATTGACCTGACTGTCGAGATCGCCGGCGCCGCTGGCCACGATGTCGACATGGACGGCTTCACCGCCTGCATGGAGGACCAGAAGGCCCGCGCCCGCGCCAATGCCAAGGGCGACGCCTGGGGCAGCTTCAACGATGTGTGGGTCGAGCTTTCTGACAAGGTCGCCGCGACCGAGTTCGACGGCTATGACAACGATGTGATCGAGGGCGCCAAGGTTGTCGCCATCGTGCGCAACGGCGAGTCCGTCGAGTCCGCAGCCGCGGGCCTGTCTCTTATACACATCTCCGAGCCCACGAGACCGTACTAGA
>URSP01000161.1:0-2736 GCA_900550515.1 uncultured Collinsella sp.
CGCGTCTGGCCGTTGGCGCCGAGCATCTGGGGAAGGACGGGGGCGACCTTCTCCGCCGCGTCAACCGCGCCGTTGAGGGTGGCAAAGCCGTCCTTGGCCTTATCGACCAGCTCGGTCACCTGGGAAATATGAGTATCGCCAATGCCCTGGACCTTCTCGTTGGCGCTCTTGAACACCTTGGAGCTATCGGAAAGCGAATCGGCGACCGCCTGCAGCGCGGACACGTTAATCATGCCGTCCTGGAACAGCTTGCCGGGCGTAGCCTGCGAAAGGTTATCGGCCATGGGAACCAGCGCATTGCTCGAGACATCGGACAGGGCGTCAATCATGGTGCGGGCCGCATTGATATCGCTGCCATACACCGGGATAAACGAAGCCGCCGCCCACAGCGGGCTCGAGGTCTCCGCCTTCATACTGTTACAGAGCTCATCGATCTTCTTCGCGTCGTCAGGCAGCGTCGAAAAATCGCCCGACGTGACCTTGTCCTTAAGGCCACCGACGATCTCGACAGCCTCCTTCGCTTCGCTCTTTACGGTCTTTGCCGAGTTAAGCAGCATAAAGCCGCTTGCGCCAAGCGCAACGAGAAGCACCGCGACTACAGCGGCAATAATGGCGCCAGTGTGACGCTTCTTGCCCTCGCCCTTGCGATGGCGATGACGGACCAGACCGTCAGAGGTCGAACTCGACGAAGCATCGCTACCGTAGTTCAAGCCAAAATCGTAATAATCTTCCTTGGAACCCGAGCCCGCAAACTCGGCACCGCTATCATCCAGGCGGGCGAACGTGCCAGTCTCGGAGGCGCCGGTGTAAATCGTACCAAGGTTACCCGTAAGCCCCGCGCCACCGGCAGAGGGAGTATTGTTGTCGGCCTTGCCGGCATTAACGTTGCCGGCAGCATTCGTGGCGTTGGCAGCACCTGCGTTGTTCGCAGGCACCGAAGGAGCCCCGCTCGGCTGCGACGCGGAGGTTGCACCGCCCGCAAAGACATTCCCTTTTGCACGGCCGGTCTTTTTTGCCTTTTGAGACTGCTCGTACAGAGCGGTAAACATCGCCGTCTCGCCCGGGGACACGCGCTTACCGGAACCGCCCTGTCCAGCGCCGCCCGGCGTGCCGTCCTTACCAGCCCCGTTCGGACGCGGCGGAACTGCAGGACGGCCGCTATCGCTGCCCTTAAAGTGATTACCAGCCATAAAGAAATCCTCGCAATTGAGTCGCAATGAAAAAGTCCATAACGTTACTAGTTTATGGCATTTTGAGCATCGACAGCTAAACTCCAGACACGGACATCAATTGGCGAAAATGCGGCACAACACCTTTTCTGTCTGGCGGCGGCGCCAGCTACACCGTGAGGAACATCATCACGATGATCATGGCAAAGCCGATAAGGTCGGTCGGCAAAAACACCGTGCCCAGCATAACGGCGCTCGTGATGGTCGCCGAAACCGGCTCCACAGTTCCGATGAGGCTCGCACGCACCGAGCCGATGTCCTTAACGCCCTGCATATAGAGCATGTAAGCAAAAAACGAGCCGATAACCACGAACACCGCGAGCGCCTCGACGCCGGCAGCGTCGAGTGCCGGCATATGCGCCCAGGGCTGCACGAAGACACATGAGATCACGCCCGCCGTGAGCATTGCCGAGCCCGTGACGATGGGGCTACCGTATTCGGGCAGGATCTTGGCGGGAATCACCGCCATACACGCGGCGCTGACCGCACACATAAGACCTGCTGCCAGGCCAAGCGGCGAGATATTCAGGCTGGTAGGGTCGCCGCCGGTGGCAATTAAAAAGGTTCCACCCAGAGCCAGGCCAATGCCGATGACTTCGCGAGTACGCGGCATGCGGCGATCGGTCACGCAGGCGTAGCCCATGATGATAACGAGCTGCAGGCACTGGAGCACCGTCGCGGTTCCGGCGTTCGTCAGGCGCACGGCCGAAAGATAGCAAAACTGGTTGAACAGCAGGCCAAAGGCGGTAAAGAGCAGCAGCTGCTTGCGATCGGCGGGTGTGGCCCAGAGCTTAATCAGGCGCTCGCGGTCGAGCGTGACAACCACGGCCATAAAGAGTAGACCGGCGAGAATCTGACGCACGCTCATAAGCCACAAGGTATCGACGTGGTAGGTATCGAACAGAAAGCTCGCGCTGGTGCCCGAGAAGCCCCAAAACGAACCGCCCACCAGCGTAGCCAAGACGCCCGTGATCATCTTGCGCGTCGAAGCGCTGTTCAGGCGCTCGCGCCAGGCGCGGCGGGTGCTACGGCTGAGCTCGTCGGTGCCCTCGGGCACATCAATGTTCGATATATCGGTCATCGGCACCGAAGCCCCTGCGCCTTCGACCTGCTCGACACACTCTTTGCTCATTCCACTCCCCCGAAACAGCCTGGAAACAATTCGGCTTACCTTACCACGGCGAAGTCGCCAGCTGGAGGCTTGTCCGCTTATCGGTAGGACAATTCCGCAGGCGTCTTTCCATAGCTCGATACCGTAATGGCTCTGCATTATGCGATAGCCAAATCGCGGCAGCAGGCTCTTTTGAAATGGATACGACAAAGCCCCCGAATTCCACAATGTAAGCGATTTTTAAAAATGTTCTTGCCACCGAGTTCAGGCTCCGTTATATTATCCCTTGCGCGCTTGCGCACCCTTGATCGGGCGTTTAGCTCAGGGGGAGAGCGCTTCCCTGACACGGAAGAGGTCAGAAGTTCAAATCTTCTAACGCCCACCAAATGTTCGCAG
>URSP01000162.1:0-2708 GCA_900550515.1 uncultured Collinsella sp.
GGCGCGACCAGAAGGTCAGCGCCCTTTCGTTTCACGTCACCTTGTCTCAAATGCGGCCCGCTCGCTGCCGTTGCCAAAACATCGGCGTTGCCTTGCTTCGGGAATGCGGCAGATAGAGACGTTCCTTTTTGCCGGCAGTTTGGGACACTCCTTACGGGGCACCCCCTCCACAGTGCCTATGCCAGCTTGTCGATTTGCCCAATCTCCCAGAGCGGAATGTTGACGAGCGTGCCTTCGTCTCTATATGCCGCTAACGATGTTCTCACGCAGCGCTCGAGCTTGAACTTCTCGCAGGCAATCCTCAGGCTCTTTGCTTTGAGATTCTCTGCCGCCTTGACCTCGAGCGGAAGCACGGTCCCCGCATGGTCGACGGCAAAGTCAGTCTCTGCATTGCCGGAGGAGGATGACCAATACGCGGGAGTATTGCCTTGGAGCAAAAGCTCCTGTGCGACGTATTGCTCGGTCAGCGAGCCTTTAAACTCCGTAAAAACAGCGGGCCCGTTCAGAACAATGGCTGGCGTGAGGCCGGAGAGTGCTCCGAGGATGCCGGTGTCGATGCAGAACAGCTTGAAGCCCGAGAGATCCTCGTAGCTTGTGAGCGGTGCTCTTAGGGCGGAAACACGTGGTACCTTATGAACGATTCCATAGTCCATGAGCCACTGGAGGCTTTCCTCAAAATCGCGTGCGCGCGCCCCAGGACGAAGCGCGCCGTAGACGAACTTCTTGTTTTCCTTTGCGAGCTGGCCGGGAAGGGATTTCCAAACCAGCCTCATGCGCTCGACGATGCGGGCTGGCGCATGCTTGCCAAAATCGGATTCATAAGCTTCGATGATTTGCTGCTGAAGCCTGCGGGCCTCGATGAAATCGTGGGAGGCGGCGAAAGCGGAGACAACTTCTGGCATGCCACCGACAACGAGGTATTCCTTGAGCAGGCGCTCGAGCTTTTCGGAAACGTTTGCCAGCAGGTCCATGTCTGCGGCAAGGATGGCATCTGCGAGCGGATCGCCATCGACGGCACGAACGAACTCGACAAACCCCATGGGGCGCATGGTGAGCTGGTCGATCTTGCCGACGGGGAACGACTCGTTTTCGCGTCGGAGCGCGAGTCCCATATAGGAGCCGGCTGCCACGATATGGTATTCCGGCGCCAGCTCGTTGAAGTATTTGAGCGAGGTAATGCCACGCGGTGCCTCTTGGATTTCGTCGAAGATGATGAGCGTGTCTGTCGGCGTTATGGTCTGGCCGCGCAGGAGCTCTATCTGGGAGATGATGCGTTTGGGGTCAAGGCTTCCATCGAACAGCGAACGTGCGCCCGGTTCGAGCATAAAGTCAAAACGGATGACGTTTTGATACTGCTGGCCTGCGAATTCGTTGAGAAGCCAGGTTTTTCCCGTCTGGCGGGCCCCCTTAAGCAGGAGGGGCTTGCGGTTTGCCCTAGATTTCCAAGCGATGAGTTCGTCCATTAGCTGTCGCTGCATACTGCCTCCTAACGATCATGGTTAGTATAAGACCGTTTTGGTCTTTCCATCGAATAATGTGGGAGTAAACCACGTTTCTCCATCGAATAATGTGGGAGGTAACCACGTTTTTCCATCGAATAATGTGGGGATTCAGGTCGGCAGGTGGGAGCGTTCCTTCTCTGTCGGCAGTTTGGAACACTCCTTGTTTTGGTGCAAATTAGCTACCCTTGCATCAGAAAACGGCGCCCGTCGGCGATGTTGCCGGCGGGCGCCGTGGTCGTGTAGGCGCTATTTGTTAAGTGCGTGCGTTCGAGTTCGCGTACTACAGCGAGTCGATAAAGCGCTGTTGGGCGGCGCGTCCTGCCTCGTCCCACTTGAAGACGCCGGCGTTGTCGAGCACGTGGCCAAACACCACGCCGACCTCCTCGTGCAGGATGTCGATGGCGTTGTCGGCCGTAAGTTCATCGGCGCGGCGGGCAAAGACATCCTCTGCCCATGCGGCGTGGCTGCGGCAAAGGTCGTCGCCCTCGAGCGCACCGGCAAGGTCGTAGCTGGTATCGACCTTGGCTGCCAGCAGATGCTCGCGAACGGCGCCAAGCTCGGGAACCAAGCGCGGCGGAAGAATGGCCAGGCCCATGACCTCGATCAGGCCAATGTTCTCCTTTTTAATGTGGTGATACTCGGCATGCGGGTGGAATACGCCCAGCGGATGCTCATCGGTCGTGATGTTGCAGCGAAGCGCCAGATAAGCCTCGTAAATCTCGCCGCCGGCGTTGCCGCGGGAGTCTACGTGGCGAATGACGGGCGTCACGGTGTTGTGGGTCACGCCGTCGGCCGTGTGTGCGATGACACCTACAGACTCATCGGTCCACTCGCGCCAGGCGAGGATAATCTTCTCGGCGGCATCGAGCAGCTCGCCGCGGTCGTGCGAGCGCAGGCGCAGTACCGAAAGCGGCCACTGCAGCACAGAGCCGGTAACCCGGTCAAAGCCGGGCACGCTAAACTGCGAGACCTCGGCTGCGTGCATCATGGGGAACTCGTGCGCGCCGCCCTGGAAGTGGTCGTGCGACAAGATCGAGCCGCCCACAATGGGCAGGTCGGCGTTGGAGCCGATAAAGTAGTGCGGGAACAGGTCCACAAAATCGAGCAGGCAGGTCAGTCCCTTACGGTCGACGTGCATCGGACGATGCTCCGAGCTCATGGCAATGCAGTGCTCGTTAAAGTACGCGTACGGGCTGTACTGGAAGC
>URSP01000163.1:0-2676 GCA_900550515.1 uncultured Collinsella sp.
CAGCGTCACATGTGTATAAGAGACAGACCATGACCATGCCGGGGCACGCATCGCACAGCGCCGCGACAAAGTCGAGCGGCGCCACGTCGCCCGTGGGATTGTTGGGCGAGGTCACGATCGCCAGGTTGCACCCGGGCGCCGCCGCAAACACAGCCGCTTGGTCGAGCTCAAAGGTCGCCGGGTCGCGCCACACATCGCGCACCTCAGTCTGACAAAGCGACGCAAAGAACGCATACTCACTAAAGCACGGCGGGCAGTTGAGCAGGGTCCGTCCCGCGCCGCCAAACGCCAGCAGGTAGTTATAGAGCAGCTCGTCGCCGCCGTTTCCCACGCAGATGTTCTCACGCGCCACGCCATGCCAGGCAGCAAGCTCATCGCGTAGGTCGTTGGACATGGGGTCGGGATAGCGGTTGAGCGGCGTGGCAGCCAAGGCCGCATCAACCGCCTCGCGCACGCCAGCAGGTACGGGATAGGTGTTCTCGTTGGCCGAAAGATTGATGCGCGTGGGCGTAAAGTTGGGATCGTAGGGCTCGATACCGGCCAAGTAGGGCTGGACGAGCTCCTTCATGCGGGGCGTCAGCTCGGCCATATTAGGCCTCCCCGCCGGTCGCGCCAGCGCCATCCGAGCCTGCAGCCGCCAGGTCCACGCCCTCGGTGACCGTCGCGGTCGTATCACCCGGCCAGGCGACCTTGGTCAGGTCGGCCGCAGCCAACGACTCGGCACTCACGGCATCCTCGCCCTGCTCCAGCACGCGACGGCGCAGTGCGGCCGAAAGCGCATGCGCCCACAGGCCCTCGGCCTCGGCAAGGCGCTGCGTAGCGGGAGCGTCGGAGAGCAGGCCCTCGGGCGTATAGCAAATGACGCTCGAGCGCTTAACGAACTCCTCGACCGAAAGCGGGTTGGAGAACATGGCCGTGCCGCCGGTCGGCAGCGTGTGGTTGGGGCCGGCGACGTAATCGCCGAGCGGCTCGGAGCTCCAAGCGCCCACAAAGATGGCGCCGGCGTTGCGAATGCCGCCGAGCAGGCCCATCGCGTCCCTACAGTGCAGCTCAAGGTGCTCAGGCGCCACGGTATTCACGGCCTCGACGGCGGCAGCCATGTCGGCGGCCACCACGATGGTGCCTTCGTTGTCGAGCGAGGCGCGCGTGATCTCGGCACGCGGCGACTGCGCCACCAGAATGTCGATGCCGGCCTCGACCTCGCGCGCAAACTGCTCGTCGCAGGTCACGAGATAGCAGGCTGCCAGCGGATCGTGCTCGGCCTGGGCCATCAGGTCTGCCGCGACCACCATAGGCTTGGCCGTGGCGTCGGCCAGCACGCAGACCTCGGAGGGACCGGCGACCATATCGATACCCACATCGCCCGAGACAATCTGCTTGGCCGCGGCGACAAAAGCGTTGCCCGGTCCGGTAATTTTGTCGACGCGCGGAATGGTCTCGGTACCATACGCAAGTGCGGCCACGGCCTGAGCGCCGCCCACCATATAGATCTCGTCCACGCCGCCGAGCTTTGCCGCGGCAAGCGTGTAGGGGCTAATCAGGCCGTCCTTTTGCGGCGGAGTCACCATAACCACGCGCTTGACGCCGGCGACCTTGGCGGGAATGGCGTTCATGAGCACGGTGGAGGGATATTGCGCGCGGCCGCCCGGTACATAGATGCCGGCCGCCGCGAGCGGGGTCACCTTAACGCCGAGCATCGTGCCGTCCACACGCGTGGTAAACCAGCTCTGCTCGATCTCGCGCTGGTGGAACTCGCGAATCTGGCGTGCAGCCTTTTCGAGCGCCGCGACAAAAGCGGGATCGAGGCCTTCAAGCGCGGCATCGACCTGCTCTTGCGGCAGACGGAAGCTCTGCAGCTCGACGCCGTCAAAACGCTGGCAGTAATCGCGCACCGCGGCATCGCCGTTTGCACGCACGTTGGCCACGATATCGCGGGCGGCGTCGACGATGTTTTGCGGCAGCACACCCTTGCGGTTGAGCTGGTTGGTAACGAGGCGCTCACCGGGAGCAAGCTTGATGGTCTTCATATCGGTATCCCCTATCGGTCGAGGTTGTGTTCGAAAAACGAGCGACTGGGCAGCGGCACCAGTCGGCCCGCAGCCCGTACGTTGGGGCGCCCGTGCGCGCTCGCGCTATTGTACCGAGCCCGCGACGGGCTCAAAATGCTTGTCCTTCACGGCAGCCGCCAGGCGATCGGCCAGGTTGCGCACACGCGGATCGAGGCGCGCGGCACCCGGGTTGACGAAGAAACGGGCCGTGCAGTCCATGATGCGACCGGTGATGACCAGGTCGTTGTCGCGCAGCGTGGCGCCCGTGGCGGTAATATCCACGATGCGATCGGTCATGCCGACAATGGGGCCCAGCTCGATGTTACCGTGCAGCGAAACGATGTCGGCGTTCACGCCGCGCTCGGCATACCAGGCACTCGCGATGCGCGGGTACTTGGTTGCCACGCGAAGCGAACCACGGCGGGCATAGTTGCGCTCGGCCTGGCCGGCGCGCCACGCGGGCTCCGCCTCGATAAAGGTGCACAGGCCATAGCCCAGGTCTACCAGCTGCAGCAGGTTGAGGTCCGCCTCGATGAGCGAGTCCCAACCGCAGATGCCGCAATCGGCACCACCGCAGCCCACAAAGGCAGGCGCATCGCTGGGACGCACGATGACAAACTCGATATCG
>URSP01000164.1:0-2673 GCA_900550515.1 uncultured Collinsella sp.
AAGCCCTATGTGGTTCCCGCCGAGACCTTCCACCACATCCACTACAAGCAGCCGATCTTTGACGGTGTTGAGGGCGTGGCGCTGCTGGCCGATTACGTCGGTGTCGATGACGGTACCGGTATCGTCCACAACTCGCCCGGCCACGGCGTCGACGACTACTTTGCCTGCCTCAAGGAGGGCATCACCGACATCTGCATGCCGGTCGATGACGACGGCAAGTTCTACACCGGCGAGGAGTTTGGTACCGGTGGCCCCTTCAGCGGTATGGACACCGATGAGGCCAACCCGCACATCATCGAGTTCCTTCGCGAGCGCGGTACCCTAGTCCTCGAGAAGAAGATCACGCACAGCTATCCGCACTGCTGGCGTTGCAAGCACCCGGTGCTCTTCCGTGCTACCGACCAGTGGTTTGTCTCGATGGACAAGACCGGTTTGCGCGAGCAGGCTGGCAAAGAGGTCCGCGAGAACGTCAAGTGGTATCCGGCCCACGCGGCTAACCGCATCGGCGCCATGGTCGAGCAGCGTCCCGACTGGTGCATCAGCCGTCAGCGCAACTGGGGCGTGCCTATCCCCAGCTACACCTGCGCCGACTGCGGCGAGAAGGTCATGAACGACGCCACGCTCGACGCCGTCATCAAGCTCTTCCACGAGAAGGGCTCTGACGCCTGGTTCACCGACGCTCCCGAGAGTTACCTGGGCGAGGCCTGCGTCTGCCCCAAGTGCGGCGGCCATCACCTCAAGGCCGATAAGGACATCCTCGACGTGTGGTGGGATTCCGGCGTCTCCTGGAAGGCCGTCTGCGAGTACCGTCCCGAGCTGGAGTATCCGGCGGACGTGTATCTCGAGGGCTCCGACCAGCACCGCGGTTGGTTCCAGAGCTCGTTGCTCACCTCGGTGGGTGCCAACGGCCACGCTCCGTACAAGGCGGTCGTCTCGCAGGGCTTCACCCTCGACGGCCAGGGTCGAAAGATGTCCAAGTCGCTCGGCAACGTCATCGACCCCAATAAGGTCTGCGACGAGATGGGCGCCGATATCATCCGTCTGTGGGTTGCATCTGTCGATACCAGCTCCGACGTGTCCATCGACCACGAGATTCTTGCTCGTACGTCTGATGCCTACCGTCGTTTCCGCAACACGCTGCGCTTCCTGCTCTCCGAGCTCGAGGGTCAGTTTGAGCCCGAGACCGACGGCGTCGCCTTTGCCGACCTGCTGCCGCTCGACAAGCTCATGGTTGCCCGTCTGACCCAGGTTCAGGCCGAGGTCGACGATGCCTACGCCAGCTACGAGTTCCCGCGCGCCTACCGTGCGCTCTACGACTTCGTGGTTACCGAGCTCTCCAACGTGTATCTCGACGCCCTGAAGGACCGTCTGTACTGTGAGAAGCCCGGCTCGCTCGAGCGCCGCAGCGCCCAGACCGTGCTGGCCGAGCTCTTCTCGATGCTCATGCGCGACCTTCAGCCGATCCTGTCCTACACGGTCGACGAGGCCATGGCCTATGCGCCCGCCGGCTGCGTCGATCACCAGAAGTACGCCGCGCTGCTCGATTGGTACAAGTCGCCCATCACGGTCGACGAGGCCAATGAGTTTGAGGGCGTGCTCGAGGCTTCGCTCGAGCTCCGTAGCGCCGTGACCAAGGCCCTTGAGGATGCCCGTTCTGCCGGCACCTTCACTAAGAGCCAGCAGGTCCGCGTCAAGGCGGTCGTTCCCGCCGAGATGTACGCGCTGCTGACCGGTGATAAGGCCGTCGACCTGGCCGAGTTCTACATCGTCTCCGATGTTGAGCTGACCCAGGGCGAGGAGCTCTCCGTTGCCATCGAGGCAGCCGAGGGCGAGTGCTGCGACCGTTGCTGGAATTACCGCACCACCGTTGGCGAGTACAACGGTCATGCGCATATCTGTAAGCGCTGCGCTGATGCACTGTAGGTTACGGCGTTCGTAGAACGCCGTAACCTACCGACGCTGCAAACGCCCCTAAGCGGCAATCTGACGTTCAATCGTCGGTCGCGTACCAAAGTACGCTTCCCTCCTCTTTCACGTCACCTTGCTCGCTTAGAGGCGTTTTCGCTGTTGGCGACGGTAATGCGGCGTTTCTATTGTTTAGTTGTTGGGGACGTTCTTAAACGACTAGTCAAACAAGATCGTCCCTAATGACTACCTGTGTCACATTCAAGCGGCATTCTGTTTTTCGGAATGCCGCTTTCGTTTTTAGCTGGTTATTTCGCTTGCGTTGGTGGATATGTCGTGCGCTCTGCTTGTGGCAATATAAGATGATTACTTACGTTAAACGGATTTCGAGTTCTTGAGGGTAGGGGATTTCTTTGGGTCGTGCTGGGGATATGACGCCGCCTTTGCGTTGGCGGTTGGGTGTTGCTGGTGGTGTAGCGCTCGTTGTGCTGCTTCTTGACCAGCTGACCAAGCTTGCGGTTCGTGCCGTGGGCGACGCTTTGCATGTGACCGTCATCCCCGGTGTCATCGACTTTATGTTTGTCCGTAATATCGGTGCTGCCTTTAGCATGGGCGAGGGACATGGCATCGCGTTTGCCGTCCTGGCGTTGGCGGTCATTATCGCTATTGCCGTGTACCTCGTTCGTGCGCCCCAGCTCGCCCATCTTGAAGTTGTGGGCATGGCGATGGTTGCGGGCGGTGCTATCGGCAACGCTATCGATCGTTTGG
>URSP01000165.1:0-2656 GCA_900550515.1 uncultured Collinsella sp.
CGGGTGCCCTACCGGGAGTAGCCCCGACGGTTGACAAAACTATAGGAACACCCAATGACTACCTTACAGAGCTTCCAGCGCGGCGGCGATGCGCTTCATGGCGGCATCGGCGGATGCTTGGTCGGGCGCCTCGGCCAGCACGCGGATAACCGACTCGGTTCCGCTCTTGCGCACGAGCACGCGGCCCTCGCCTGCCAGCGCAGCCTCGGCCTCGGCGATGGCGTTCTGCACGCCCATGTTCTCGAGCGCGGCGTCCTTGTCCGCCACGCGCACGGCCACCTGCGCCTGCGGCAGCAGCTTGCACGGAGCCGTGAGCTGCGAGAGTGTCTCGCGCTCGGCACGAATCACTTCCATCACGCGCAGCGAGGTCATAATGCCGTCGCCCGTGCGCTCGATATCGCCAAAGATCGTATGGCCCGTCTGCTCACCGCCCAGGCTGTAGCCGCCCTCGCGCATCTTGGCATACACGTGACGGTCGCCCACGCCGCTGGTCACGGCGCTCAGACCGGCAAGCTCCAGCGACTTGACAAGGCCAAAGTTGCTGGCGATCGTCGGCACCACGGTACCGCCCGAAAGACGACCGTGCTTGTTCAGATACACGCCGCACACGTACAGGATCTGGTCGCCGTCTACCACGCGACCGCGCTCATCCACGGCCAGGCAGCGGTCGGCATCGCCATCGTAGGCAAAACCCACGTCCAGGCCCTGCTCCACCACATGGCGCTGCAGGCGCTCCATATGCGTGGAGCCGCAATCGACGTTGATGTTAAAGCCATCGGGCGCGGCATTGATCACGCGCACGTCGGCACCGAGCGCGTCAAACACCGGCTTGGCCACCGAGGAAGCCGAGCCGTTGGCGCAGTCAATACCGATCTTGACGCCCTGCAACGAAAAGTTCGCGCTGGCGATGAGCGAAGCAATGTAGCGGTTGCGACCCTGCATGTAGTCCACCGTGGCGCCGATGTGGTTGCCCGTGGCCAGCGGCACCTCGCTCTTGCCATCGATGTAGTCCTCGATGAGCTCCAGTACGTCCTCGTCCATCTTAAAACCGTCGCTATTGACGAGCTTAATGCCGTTATCGCAAAACGGGTTGTGGCTCGCGCTGATCATGATGCCGCAATCGAAGCAGCCTTCCACGGTCTGATGCGCTACGCCCGGCGTGGGGATCACGTGCAGCATATAGGCGTCCGCACCGCTCGCGACCAGGCCGCTCACCAGCGCCGCCTCAAACATATAACTCGAGCGACGTGTGTCCTTGCCCACGATGACGCGCGCCTTGCGCTCGCGGTTGGCGCCGTAATACCAGCCCACAAAACGGCCAATCTTATAAGCGTGCTCTACCGTCAGCCCAACGTTGGCCTCACCGCGAAAGCCGTCGGTGCCAAAGTACTTCATGCGCTCTCCTTACAAAATAGGGGCGAACAGATTGCCTGTCCGCCCCAAAATGGTACTCGATTATCTGCGCTACCAGAAAAACCCTACGCCGACGCGCTGTCGCGAGCCGCCTGGCATGTAGGAGTCTGACGCAGCGTAAGCGGCTTGTCCCCCGCCTCGGCCGACGTGGTCAGCGTATACGTGATCGTCGTCGTCTCGCCAGCATGCAGGTCAACGGTGCCCGAATAGAAGGGGATTCCATGCCACGTAGCGGCACCAAGACCAAACTGGGTGCCCTCAACCGTAAGGTCACTGATGTTGCCGCCCGTCGGGGCAAACAACGAGACATTCAGACGCTCGTCGTCACGCGCGGCATCGGGTGCGCTCGCCGCAACGTAGTCGGGCAGCTTGCCAGCCTCCTCCTGCGTCATGATGTTCGTCAGGGTAACGGTGATGCGATAGGAACACGTGCCGTCGCCATTCTTCACGCCCTGACCAATCTGAGTGTCGGCGTTCAGATACCAGTCGAGCTTGGAGAAGCTCAGGTTGTTAAAGTAAACGCCGGCAACGGGATCGGCACTCGGATCATCCGGATCGGGCAGCGAAGCGTCAATGCCCGTCTCTTTGATGGCATTCTGCTCATCATCGTTTCTCATCCAAGCGATCAGGCGGCCCTCTTCGGCACCGCGCTCAACGGCGCTGACAAGCTTCGTAACATCGACATCGCCGATACCGCCAAGGATCTTGTCGAAGGCAGCGCTGGCGACGGATGCAAAGATGCCGTCAGACTCCTCGACCGGATAGTTCCAGTACACATCGTGCATGAGGACCTTTGCGGCGTTGGTGCCGTCGACAACCGTTCCGTCGGGCAGTGACACGTTACCGACCAGGCCCAGCAGATACTGCAGGAACACCGGGTCGATACCGATGACGCCATCAACGTCCTGTCCATACTGGGACTTCCACAGCGCGGCGACACGCTGCGAGTTGCGGGGCCAATCAGGCGAATAGGTATTGCCCGAGTTGTACAGGTTACTGTGGTTGCCGAACAGCGCTTCATCCTCTTCGTCGACGCTCTCGACTGCCTCATCCTCGCTGAGTCCAATGCGGGGAACAAACTCGCCAATCGACATCTGGCCGTCAGTGACCGAAATCAGGCCCTGCGAACCGCCAAAGCCGCCGCAAGCACGAATCTCGACGTTGTTCATGGCGTACATAAGGTAGTTGCGCGTCTGGCCGTTGGCGCCGAGCATCTGGGGAAGGACGGGGGCGACCTTCTCCG
>URSP01000166.1:0-2637 GCA_900550515.1 uncultured Collinsella sp.
CCCGACCGATGTATATGACTTGAAGGTGCATGCGTATGAGCCAAGAGATGATGGATAAAACATGTCGAGAGTTTGCCGAGGCGCTTGCCGCGCGCGAGCCGGTTCCCGGCGGCGGTAGCGCGAGCGCCTTTGTAGGTGCACTGGGCGCCTCGCTTTGCGGGATGGTTGCTCGCTACGGTGCGACCAATCCCGCGCTTGCCGATCGCGCAGACGATCTGACGCGCGCGTTTGCCCAGGCGGATGAGTTGGCGCAGGAACTTGTGGGTCTGGTTGCCGAGGACGTTCGTGCCTACGGGCAGGTGTCCGCGGCGTACGGTATTCCGCGTGACGATCCGGCTCGAGCGACCGCGATTCAGGATGCGCTGCATGTGGCCGCCATGCCACCGTATCGCATTATGGATGCCTGCGGGCGCGCGCTGGCGCTGCTCGAGGACATGGCGGACAAGGGCTCCCGACAGCTGCTGTCCGACGTGGCGTGCGGCGCCGTATTCTGCCGCGCCGCCATGCAGGGCGCGAGCCTGACGCTCTTTGCCAACACTACGTCTATGAAAGATCGGGCACGCGCTGAGGAGCTTGAGGCGGCGTGCGATGAGCTGCTGGATACGTGGCTGCCGCGCGCCGATGCGCTGGCGCGCCGTGCCGCCGATGCCGCCAGGAAGAGGGGATAGCCATGGCAGAGCTGCTCAAAGGGGCTCCCGTTGCCCGTGCTTTGACTGAGGAACTCGCTGCTCGCTGCACCGCCCTGCGCGAACGGGGTATCGTGCCGACGCTGACCATCGTTCGCGTGGGCGAGCGCGAGGACGATCTATCCTACGAGCGCGGCGCCCTCAAGCGCTGCGAGAAGGTTGGCATCGAGGCTCGCCGCGTTTTGCTTCCTGTCGATGTTTCGCAGGATGAGCTGCTGGCGGCTATTAAGGACATCAATGCCGACCCCGCTGTTCACGGGTGCCTGATGTTTCGTCCGTTGCCCGTTGGGCTTGACGAGGATGCGGTTGCTGCGTCGCTCGATCCCGCCAAGGATGTTGACTCCATGACGCCGGCCTCGCTGCTTACCACGCTTTCGGGGCGAGGCGAGGGCTTTGCTCCTTGCACGGCAGAAGCCGTGTTGGCGTTGCTGGACCATTACGGCGTTGAACTGGATGGAGCTAAAGTTGCCGTTGTTGGTCGCTCGCTGGTAATTGGCCGTCCCGTTGCCGCCATGCTTACGGCTCGCAATGCCACGGCGACGACGTGCCATACGCATACGCGTGACCTGGCTGCCGAGTGCTGTTCTGCCGACATTGTTGTTGCCGCGGTTGGACGCGCGCGCACGATTGGCGCGGATGCGGTTCGCGAGGGCCAGACGATCATCGATGTTGGCATTAATTGGGACGAGGCTGCCGGAAAACTGGTCGGCGACGTGGATTTTGATGCTGCGGAACCGATCGTTGGCGCCATCACACCCGTGCCGGGCGGCGTGGGGGCTGTGACCACCGCAATTCTCGCCAAACACGTGATTGAGGCGGCGGAGCGCGCATCGAAATAGGCGTTTTGGGCTGTTTGAGGGGTTAGCCATATACCACGTGGTCAAAAAGCGCCAAATATGAGTACTGTTGCCATGATAGTCACATATGTTTTACGTCTTTTGGGTTTCCTAACGATATTCATTCTCGTTAGGAAACCCATTTTATTGAACCTATGGGGAATAACGCTGTCTCGCTTTTGGACAAATAGGGATCTTCAGCACTCATTACAAGGAAATTTGCTGCTACTAAATTGGTGACAGTACTCATATTTGGCATTTTTTGACCACAGGGGTTCCGAGGGGGTTCCGAGGTGCCGTGGTTTCGCCCTTTTTGCGCCGAAGCGATACACTGTTGCCGTTTGATTTCTTCGCTCAAGGAGGATGCGCATGCCGTGCACAACGATTCTGGTCGGTAAGAACGCGAGCTACGACGGGTCGACGCTTGTCGCGCGTAACGAGGACTCGTCCAACGGGGTGTTTGAGCCCAAGCGTATGCGCGTGGTGCATCCCGACGAGCAGCCGCGCGTCTACACGAGCGTCCTGAGTCACCTGACCGTTGAGCTGCCCGATAACCCCATGCGCTACACGAGCGTCCCCGACGTCGTTCCCGGTCACGGCATTTGGGCCGAGGCCGGTTTCAACGAGCTCAATGTTGGCATGTCCGCAACCGAGACACTCACCACCAACGAGCGCGTCCGCGGCGCCGATCCGCTCGTGGACTACGTGCCCGCCAAGGGCAACGAGGGCGAGGACGGCTATGTTCCGGCACAGCCCGGCGGCTTGGGCGAGGAGGATATGGTGACCCTGGTGCTGCCGTACGCCAAGTCTGCCCGCGACGGCGTGCGCATCCTGGGCGACCTGCTCGAGCGCTACGGCACCTATGAGAACAATGGCATTGCCTTTAGTGACGTTGACGAGATCTGGTGGCTCGAGACCATCGGCGGCCACCACTGGATCGCCAAGCGCGTGCCCGATGACGCCTATGTGACCATGCCCAACCAACTGGGTATCGACAGCTTTGACCTGGACGATGCCGAGGGCACCCAGGTCGACCACATGTGCTCTGCCGACCTGCGCTCCTGGATGGCCGAGTGGCATCTGGACCTGACGCTGGGCGTCGAGGGCGACGGCCC
>URSP01000167.1:0-2631 GCA_900550515.1 uncultured Collinsella sp.
ACTGCGATAGCGATACGCTGCTGGTCAAGGTCGACTCGCCGGGTCCGGCCTGCCATACCGGCAACCGTACCTGCTTCTTTAAGAAACTCGCGTAGGGCGGGCGCTCGATTAGACGCTCGGCCACCAGAAAGGATTGAACTATGGGTGTGCGCACCGCAAACGTTCAGGATGGAAATATCGGTGAGACGCTGACGGGCCTGGCCGAGGTGATTCACGGTCGTCGTGAAGCATCGCCGCAGGAGAGCTATACCGCTCGTTTGCTGACCGACGTCGAGGATGAGCTGCTCAAGAAGCTTGCCGAGGAGTCGAGCGAGGTGATCATGGCCTGCAAGGATAACGATCACGATCACATCCGCTACGAGGCCGGTGACCTGATCTACCACCTGCTCGTAACCCTTGAGCGCTACGGTATCACCCTCGACGAGCTTGCCGGCGAACTCAACGCTCGCCGTCACTAGTCATTGGGGACGTTCTTAAACGACTAGTTAGGCGAGGGGTGTGGATTCCCATTCGCCGGTGGCGTGGGGGATGTCGAAGGTTCGATAGCCACAGTCGTAGGCGTGCGCCTGGGCCTCGCGGATGTTCCAGCAGATGTCGCAGGCGCGGTGTGCGTCCGAGCCAAAGGTAATGGGCACCTCGGCATGGGCAAAGCAGCGCAAGAGGCCGGTCGCGGGGTAGTAGTCGTCGAGCCCCTTGCGCGGCGCGGCAGTCGAGACCTCAACGCGCCGATTCGTGTCGTGTGCGCATTCTGCCATCTGCCCCCAGAACGGCGCGGGGTCAAAATCGGGCGCAAAGCCTTCCTTCGAAAAGCGCATGACCAGGTCGGGATGAGCCATCACATCAAAGTTAAGCGGGCTCTCGCAGGCGCGGCACCAGTCATCGACATAGCGCTTCCACACGCCGCGCACGCCCAGGTTTTCCCAAACGTGCAGGTCGGTGTCGTCGTCGATCCAACCGCAAAGGGAATCGGGTGTATCGGGGCGAGCGACGTTTTCCGTTCCCGCCGTACCCGCGGCACCGGCCATGATATCGCCGGGGTTGCCAATCCAGTGCACGCTGCCCAGGCGTACCACGGCGCCTTCGGACCAGCGCTCAACCAAAGGCTTGCAGCCTTCGTACCAATCGCATTCAAAGCCATAGATAAGCTCGAGATCCGGCGCGATCTGCGCGGCAAGCTTGCGGGCGTCCTCAAATGCCAGTCGATGCGCCGTCAGGTCGCTCTCGACAACCTGTACCTCGCAATTGGAATCCATGCTGGCGGGCAGGGTAAGGTGATCGGTCGAGACCATGACGCGGCAACCGGCCGCAGCAGCGGCGCGGACGTTGTCCTCAAACGAGGCGTGCCCGTCCGAAAACGAGGTGTGGGTATGGCAATCGATCAGCGGGCAAGCAGACATGGCGGCTCCTTTGCGTCAAGCGAATCCGCTTCATTGTAATGGCGCAGCTCTCAACACGCCGGGCACGCGGGGGGTCGAAATCGATTGGAAAGGCTGCGCGACGCGCGGTGCGGCCTCGCTTGCGCTCTCAAAACATGTACATCAGCCTCCAAAAGCTGCAAAAAATGACATGTTTGGAGGCTGACGTACACGTTTGAGTGAAGCGGGCCGGCGTTGGAGCGCGCCAGCACTTGCGCCCAGCAAAAGTCGCACCTATCCCATGACGTCGCCCCTGCACCGCCTGCGATGTGCTAGCGTTTGGGTGAACAAAACGAGCCCGTGCGGAAAGGATCCGGACCGTATGCAATGCGATAGCACATCCCCGCTGTCCCGCGAGACCGATGCGCCCGAGACTATCGTCAAGCTGGAATGCGATATCGATGACGCGTCGCCCGAGGTGCTTGCCTACGCCGCCGACCGCCTGCGCGAGGCGGGTGCGCGCGAGGTGCACTGGCTGCCCGTCTATTGCAAGAAAGGCCGCCCCGGCTGGCAGCTGCAGGTAATCTGCGCCCACGAGGACATCGAGCGCCTGCAGACGATCATCTTTTTGGAAACCACGACCAATGGCATCCGTCGCCAGGTCATGGAACGCGTTTGCCTGCCACGCCGCTTTGAGCAGGTGACGACGCCATGGGGCGAGGTGTCCGTCAAGGTGGCCACCCTGCCCGACGGCAGCGAGCGTGCAGCGCCCGAGTACGAGGACTGCGCCCGCCTTGCCCGCGAGCACGGTGTGCCGCTCCAGCGCGTGATGCAGGCAGCACAAGCCGCGGCTCTGCAATTTGAGTGACACGGTCGGCGACGCGCCACACCCACCCCATCAACCTCACCGAAAGGACCACCATGAAATACCTCATCGCTTCCGACATCCACGGCTCGGCATACTGGACCGAGCGCCTCTGCGCCGCCATTGAGTCCGAGCAGCCCGACCGCATCGTCCTGCTGGGCGACCTGCTTTATCACGGTCCGCGCAACGACCTGCCGCGCGACTATGCTCCCAAGCGCGTGATTCCGCTGCTCAACGCCCTAGCCGACCGCATCATCGCGGTGCGCGGCAACTGCGACGCTGAGGTCGACCAGATGGTCCTCGACTTCCCCGTCATGGCCGACTACGCCACGCTGTTTGACGAGACCGGCCGCGAGCTGTTCCTGACGCACGGCCATGTCTTTGGCGCCGGCATGCACAACAGCGTCGACC
>URSP01000168.1:0-2625 GCA_900550515.1 uncultured Collinsella sp.
GGGGATCGACCGCGACCACCTGGCGGCTCGCAAGGTACGGGCCGGCCCAACGATATTCGTTTTCGCGACCCGTCATGCTAAAGCTGCCCATGACGCAATCGAGTTCGCCGCTCGCCAGCAGCTCTTTCTTCTTTTCCCAGTCGATCAGCTGGTATTTTGGCTTATAACCAATGCGGGCCAAAGCCTCGGTTAATATCTCGACATCCAGGCCAACGATATCGCCGTACTCGTCGGTATACACAAACGGTGGATAGAGGTCACTGCCGACGTTGAGCGTCTTAAGGTTGTCGTCTTTGGCCTGCGAGGCGTCCGGGGCTTTTGATGCTGGCGTCGAGGCTTCGTCATTGTGCCCGGAACAGCCGGCCATCGCTATGACAAAGGCGCTCGCCACCGCAAGCGCGACAAACAACGAAATGGCAGCCGAGCGACGGGGTCTTTTCATCGAACTCCAGACGATCCTGTTTACAGACTGAAATGGTTAAAGACAATAGCAAACAAAACCACACGAGTACCCAATGGTTACAGACGTTTTACCATGCGGGGCCTTCCGGCCGACTTGGCAGAAGACCCCGCATGCAGCGCACGCTTACCGTGCATTAAAAACGTAGCGGTCCAGGCGGTCGCACGCTTCCCTTACGCGCGAAAGCGGCAGTGCCAGATTCACGCGAATGTGGCAGGGCCCGTGGAACGGGCGACCGTCCTGATATCCCACGCCTACGCGCGCCCCCTCGTCGAGCAGCCACTGAATATCGCGGCCATGCTCGCGGCACCACTCGGTGCAGTCCAGAAACACCATGTACGTGCCCTGCGGACGCGAATAGGACACGCCCTCAAAATGCTCGTCCACGTAATTGCAGAAGTACTCGATATTGCCGGCAAGCACCTGGTTGAGCTCGTCCACCCACTCGTAGCCCTGCGGCTGGTAGGCACCGATAAGCGCATGCATAGAGAGGACGTTCATCTCGTTGTAGTGGGTCTTGTCGGACACGGCGCACACGCGGTCGCGCAGCGTCTCGTTATAGATGATGTGGTAGCTGCCGACCAGGCCCGCCAGGTTGAACGTCTTGCTGGGCGCGTAGAGGGCAACCGTGCGCATGCGGGCATCCTCGCTCACCGACTGCGTCGGGATATGCTTGTGACCCGGCAGGATGATATCGGACCAAATCTCGTCCGAGATCACCACGCAATCGTGCTGGCGATAGATGTCCATGGCGCGCTCAATCTCGTCGCGCTCCCATACGCGGCCGCAGGGATTGTGCGGCGAGCAGAACACCGCGGCATGGATGTGGTTTTGGGCGAGCTTGTGCTCCATGTCCTCAAAGTCCATACGCCACACGCCCTGGTCGTCGAGCTTAAGCGGGCTGTGGACAATGTGATAGCCCGCGGCCTCAATGGACTTGGTAAAGCCGATGTAGGTGGGGCTATGGACCAGCACCGCATCGCCCGGCTGAACATACGCACGCAGCGTCGACACGACACCGCCCAGCACGCCGTTTTCGTAGCCGATATGTTCAGGGCGCAGGCCCTCGACGCCATTGCGGCGGCTCTGCCATTCGATGATGCGGTCGAAATACTCGGGGCGCGAATCGAAATAGCCAAACATGGGGTGCTGAGCGCGCTGAATGATGTGCTCCTGAACCGTGGGCACCGTGGCGAAGTTCATGTCGGCCACCCACATGGGAATGCGGTCGAAGCCCTCGTCGGGTGCGTTCGGAGCCATACCGGGGATCTCACCCCAAGAGTCAACGGCGATGGAGTCCATGCCGTGGCGATCGATAAGCGAGCTAAAGTCGTATTTCATGCTGAGCCCCCGTGCAAAGTGATTGTTTTGGTAGGAGTTATTGTCCACCAGCGTGGGCGGTTTTGGCGCGGGGTTTGGCACTTAATTTGACGGGTGCGGACGAATGGCTGGTTAGTCTTGCGCGTCGTTGACGGCGGTTACCGTCAACCTGGCTCCGTCGACCGTAAACGATATGTCGAGCCCGGCGTAGGCCAGGTGATAGACGCGGTTTGGCTCGTGCTTGCTGCCTGCGCGGCGCGGATCTTGGCGTAGAACCTCGACCAGGCCGGGGAGCTTTGCGGGCGGGACCATATCCTGCAGCGTCTGCGGGAACTCGATGTCGAGCTCTTGCCACGGAGCCTCCTCAATCCAGCCGCCCGTTGCATCCGGGTGGCAGTCCGCAAACGGAATGTAGGGTTTAATGTCGTAGATGGGCGTGCCGTCGCGCAGGTCGGCCCCCAACACATGGATGATGGGGCCATCGTCGGTGAGCTCGACACGATCAAGCTTGACGCAGGTGAGCCCAATGGGATTAGGGCGAAACGGACTGCGCGTGGCAAACACTCCCACGCGCTCGGCTCCGCCCAGACGCGGCGGGCGCACGGTCTTCGACCACTTGACGTTGGTGCCGGACCTGTCCTGCGACTTGGCATCGGCAGCTATGTCCTTAGCCGTGCCGCCGGGCGTTCCGTTTTCAAAGCGCCACAGCAGCCACAGGTGAGAGAAGGAGTCCAGACCCTCAACCGCTGCGTTGGAAGCAAATTCCGGCTCAAAAACGATGCGCCCCTGCAGATGAGGCGCCAAAAAGCTGTTGCGCGGAATGCCGAACTTCTGCGGCAGATCGG
>URSP01000169.1:0-2596 GCA_900550515.1 uncultured Collinsella sp.
TGTTGATGGGCTGGGGCATGGAAGATTCGCTGGAGCGCGCGGACGCGATGCGCTCCCGTGGGTGGGGCGCCGCGACGCGTCGAACGACGTATGCGCGGTATCGGCTGGGGCGCGGCGATGTTGCCGCGCTGGTTGGACTTGCGCTGTTTGGCGTGGTCACGGTGGCAGTGGCGTGGACCGCGACGACGCAGTATTCGTTTTACCCGCAGCTTTTGGTGCCGGCGCCGTGGCCGGGTTATGTCGTGTACGCGGCCTGGATGGTGCTGCCCTGCGTGTTGCACGCGAGTGATGAGAAGAGGTTTGGCTGATGGCTCGGTTGGATAGGAGCTCGGCGGCGGGCGCGGCGTGCGGCCCGGATATGCCGGCGATTGAGGTGCGGAGCCTGAGCTTTGCCTACCCCGATGCTGATGCTGCGGTGCTCGAGGGGCTCGACTGGTCTGTTCCCCAAGGTGCATTTGCGCTGCTTGTTGGCGGTACCGGATCGGGTAAGTCGACGCTGCTGTCGCTGCTCAAGCCCGAGATCGCGCCTGCGGGTACGCGCTCCGGCGAGCTGCGCGTGCTGGGCGAGAACGTTGCCGACATGGACGTGCGGGCATCGGCGGAGCGCGTGGGCTATGTGTTCCAGGATCCCGAGAACCAGATCGTGTGCGAGACCGTGTGGCACGAGATGGCGTTCGGCCTGGAAAACTTGGGGCTAGCGCGTGATGAGATGCGCCGTCGCGTATCTGAGACCAGCTATTTCTTTGGGCTGGAAGATTGGCTTCACCGCGATACTGACACGCTTTCGGGCGGTCGCAAACAGTTGCTGTCGTTGGCGACCGTTCTGACGCTGCGCCCGCGCGTGCTGCTGCTCGACGAGCCCACGTCTCAGCTTGATCCGGTTGCGGAGAAGAATTTCCTGCACGCGCTGTTTCGTGTGAATCGCGAGCTGGGCTGCACGGTTGTTGTGGCGACGCATCAGCCGCGCCCAATGCTCGAATACGCGACGTGTGCGTACCGGATTGAGGACGGTCGCGTGCGCGAGGTGGCGGATATGGCTTCTTTGGGACGCCGAGAATCGCTGTTTTCCGATGACATGTTGGGGTGGGGTGCCATCCGATGTGCAAATAAAGGAGTATTCAGCAGGCGTGAGGACAATTTGGGCTCTCTGGAGCCGCCCGGGGACGTATCGAGCGCGAAAAAAAGTTCGGAATTGGACAAATCGTCCGAATTTGTGGCGCAAACGTCGCTCGAGAACGGCTCGGAAGCCTTCTCGCGCACGGATGGAAGCAGAATACTCCAAAAAATGCACGGCGGGTCGGCTACCACCCTGTCGGAAGGCTGGTTTCGCTACGATCGAGCGTCCGGCTGGGTGCTGCGCGGGCTCGATGCTTCGTTTTCGGCTGGCGCGGTGCATGCAATCGTGGGCGGCAACGGATGCGGTAAGTCGACGATGCTCTCGGTGCTGGCGAAGACCGCCAAGCTGCAGCGCGGCCGCATGGTGCGCGAAGCGGCCTCGGCGGCGCTGCTGCCACAGAATCCCAAGGCATTGCTGGTTGCCGAGACGGTTCGCGATGAGCTGATGGAATGGGCCTCGACCTGCGGATATGACGAGAACTTGGCGCGGGAGCGTGCGGCGAGCTTGGGGTTGTCTGGTCTGGATGGACGCCATCCGTACGATCTTTCGGGCGGGCAGCGTCAACTGCTTGCATTGGCAAAACTGCTGCTAATCGGCCCCGAACTGCTATTGCTCGATGAGCCCACCAAGGGTCTAGACCTGTTCAGCCGCCGCACCATCGCCCGCGCCCTGCGTGACCATGCGAAGGCTGGCGGCACCGTCATCATGGCTACGCACGATTTGGACTTTGCCGAGCAGGTAGCCGACGACGTCGCCATGATGTTTGACGGCGAGATTGCCTGCGTGGAGCCCCCGGCCGACTTCTTTGCCGACAACGTGTTCTATAGGGCGTGATGGGATGACGGACTGTCGTTTCTCGCGTTTACTCACAAAACTGGAGATTCCGCTGTTGTTGGCGGTGCCGGCGGTGATGGCAACGGCGTTGCTGGCGGGCGTTGAGCAGGCGGCGCTCGCCATGCTTGTCGTGGTGGCGCTGGTGCTTGCGCTGTTCTTTGCAGGCTACGAGGCGTCGCGACCGGGCCTGCGCCAGATTATGCCCACGCTGGTGCTGGCGGCGCTGGCGGCGGCGGGCCGCATCTTGTTCGGCCCCATTCCCGACTTTAAACCCGTGAGCGCCATCGCCATCATCGCCGGGGCGACGCTCGGGCGTCGCAACGGCTTCATGGTCGGCGCGTTGGCAGCACTGACCAGCAATTTCTTTTTTGGGCAGGGCATGTGGACGCCATGGCAGATGTATGCCTGGGGCCTGGTTGGCTATGTTGGCGGTGCGCTGGCGCATGCCGGTGCGTTCGACCGTGCGGATGGAACCGTGCGCATGCCGGCGCTGATGGCGTACGGCTTTGCTTCGGGTCTGCTGTACGGCGTGGTGATCAACGCGTACGACATTATCGGTTTTGTACAACCGCTCACGTGGGCGGGCGTCGTGGCGCGTCTTGCCACGGCAGTGCCGTTCGATATCACACACGGCCTCGCGACCTG
>URSP01000170.1:0-2571 GCA_900550515.1 uncultured Collinsella sp.
CTCGTGTACTCCACCAGTCTTTTTAGCCCCGTCCCAAAAAGACTGGTTACAATTACGTGCAGCATACTAACAACGGGAGGAATCGTGGCAAAAAAGCCCCAGGACGCTCAGCACAACCAGCATGGCAAGCATGCCCAGCGCGGCCAGCAGCAAAAGCGTGGCGGCAAGGCCCAAGATTCGCGCCCCACGCATACCCCGGCTGCGCCCGTCCGCCCCTGGCGCCCGGGCCGCGATAAGTTTCTCCCCGTCAGCCGGGCAGACATGGATGCGCGCGGCTGGGACCAGTGCGACTTTGTCTACATCTGCGGCGACGCCTACGTGGACCACCCCAGCTTTGGCATGGCCATCGTCAGCCGCGTACTCGACGCGCACGGCTACAAAGTGGGCATTATCTGCCAGCCCGACTGGACCGATCCCGCCAGCATCAGCGTGCTCGGCGAGCCGCGCCTGGGCTTTCTCGTCAGCGCCGGCAACATGGACTCCATGGTCAACCACTATTCGGTGACCAAGCACCGCCGCCACACCGACGCCTATACCCCCGGTGGCGAGGAGGGGCACCGCCCCAATCGTGCCGTCACGGTCTACGGCAACCTTATCCGTCAGACGTTTAAGGACGCTCCCATCATCATCGGCGGCATCGAGGCGAGCCTGCGCCGCCTGGCCCACTACGACTACTGGCAGGACAAGCTCAAGCGTTCGGTATTGCTCGACTCTGGCGCCGACATCCTCATCTACGGCATGGGCGAGCACGCGATCGTCGAGATCGCCGACGCGCTCGACGCCGGACTGCCCGTCGATCAGATCACCTATATCAACGGCACCGTCTACCGCACCAGCTCGCTCGACGAGGTCTATGACTACGACCTGCTGCCCAGCTGGGACGACCTTGCCGCCGACAAGCTCAACTACGCGCGCAGCTTTAACGTGCAGCAGCAGAATATGGACCCCATCACCGGACATCGCCTGGTAGAGCCCTACCCCAACAGCGTCTATGTGGTGCAGAACCCGCCGTCGGCGACACTCACCACCGACGAGATGGACGAGGTGGCCGAACTCCCCTACGCACGCGATTGGCATCCCGACTACGACGCGGCGGGCGGCGTGCCGGCCTTTGCCGAGATCAAGTTTTCGATCAGCTCCAACCGCGGGTGCTTTGGCGAGTGCTCGTTTTGCGCCCTCACCTTCCACCAAGGACGCGTGCTGCAGATGCGCAGCCACGACTCGATCATGCGCGAAGCCGAGCTGCTCACGCGCGACCCCGAGTTTAAGGGCTATATCAACGACGTGGGTGGACCGACGGCAAACTTTAGCCGCCCTGCCTGCGACAAACAGCTCAAACACGGCGTGTGCAAGAACAAGCGCTGCCTATGGCCGAGCGTGTGCAAGAACATGGTGGTCGACGAGAGCGGCTACACGCAGCTGCTGCGCGACCTGCGCCAGCTGCCGGGCGTCAAGAAGGTCTTCGTCCGCAGCGGCATCCGTTTTGACTACACCATGGCCGATGCCTCGGACGAGTTTTTGCGCGAGCTGCTGGAGCATCACGTCTCGGGCCAGCTGCGCGTAGCGCCCGAGCACGTGAGCGACGCCGTGCTGTCTGTGATGGGCAAGCCGAGCCGCGCCGTCTACGACGCATTCTGCCGTAAATTTGAACGCTTGAACCGCGAATACGGACTCAAGCAGTACGTGGTGCCGTATCTGATCTCGAGCCACCCCGGTTCAACCATGAAGGAAGCTGTGGACCTTGCCGAGGCCGTGAGAGACATGGGCTACATGCCCGAGCAGGTGCAGGACTTCTACCCCACGCCGTCCACCATGTCGACGTGCATGTACTACACCGGCGTGGATCCGCGCACCATGGAGCCGATCTATGTGGCGCGCGACCCGCACGAGAAAGCCATGCAGCGCGCGCTCATCCAGTATCGCAAGCCCGAAAACTACAAGCTGGTGCGCGAGGCGCTGGAAAAGGCCGGCCGCCGCGATCTGATCGGCTACACCAAGCATTGCCTGATTCGTCCCGTGCCCCCGCGCCCGGGCGAGACGTCTGCTGGCGGTGGCCATGGCACCGGCAAGAAGGGCGGCAAGGCCCACGGTGGCGCCGCCGGCAAGGGACCCAAAGGCAGCAAGGGCCACGGTGGCATGTCGCGCGCGCAGAACACTGCCGGACGCAACCGCGCGGCCCAGGGACGTCAGGGCGCCAACGGCGGCGGACGCCGCAACTAGCGTGGCGAGGGCCGGCCGGTGTCTCTTGGCCAGTCGGCGTCTCCTCATCGGCCAAGCGTGTTTCCCCTAGGGGAAACACGCTTGGGCTGTCTCCAGTCGTGATTTCCCTAGGGGGAACACGCTCAGACACGCCTAGCCGTGTTTTCCTTAGGGGAATCACGCTTGCTGGTAGGGACGATCCGTCTGGCACGTCAGTTTGAGCGACCGCATCGCCTCTACCAGCACAAAGCCGGCGATGGCAACCGTGATCACTACGTCGAGCGGCGTGTTCACAAACCACAGCAGGCCCATGAGGTACGACCCGGCATTAAAGGCAAAGTGCAGCAGGATCGTGTAGCGGAGCTTTCCGGT
>URSP01000171.1:0-2570 GCA_900550515.1 uncultured Collinsella sp.
AGGACTCGCTGACCTATTCCAACGGTGTGATCGAGAAGATCGTTGCCATGGCCACTCGCGAGGTTCCGCACGTTCTGGGCATGAAGGGTAACCTCATGCACTTTGTGCAGGAGCAGTTTGGTGCCGAGAATCTGACCAAGGGCGTGACGGTCGAGGTCACCGATGACAATCGTGTGGTCGTCAACATCTCCGTCATTATCGAGTACGGCGCCTATGCGCCCGCGATTTTCGACGATGTCAAGGCACGTGTCACCGAGCGCCTTGCCGCGATGACCGGCCTTGAGGTGGCGGGCGTCAACCTGCGTATCGAGGACGTCATCACCCCCGAGGAGTACGAGCACCGCACCAGCCAGCACGAATAACCTTCCAAAAAGACAGGTTTGTTTTGGCAGGTTTTATCTGCGAAAACGTTAAACGGCCGACCGCGCAAGCAAAAGCGTGGCCGGCTGTTTTTGTACGCTCCCGATATAGTCATACCGCTCGTCTAACTAAGGGTTGCAATCCCCACGTTCCGCGTTACGCTAATGAGCGCATTGTTTCCAAATTGTTAACGAGGAGTTGCCGTAATGGCCGACGAGCACGAAACAGAAAGCAAGGCATGGGCGATTGAGGCCGCCGCTGCAGAGGCGGCATCGCGTGCTGCCGAGGAGGTGCATCGTCCTCCCGTGGTGCCGATGGAGCGCGTGGTTGATCGCACCGATATCGAACGCGGCGAGCGTGCCGGTCAAAAGCGCAGCCAGGAGCCAGGCTTCCCGCGCTTTTTTGCCGAGCTCAATCTGGGTCTGATTCTTACGGCCTTCGCCATCGTTGCGTTTAAAACCCCTAATCACTTTGCTTTTGGCGGTACCTCGGGCGTGTCGGTCATTCTGTCCACGCTGTTCCCGACCCTGCCCGTCGGCGTCTTTATGTGGATTATCAACGCGGTTCTCGTCGTTTTGGGCTTTATCTTTTTGGAGCGCAAGGCAATCCTGTGGAGCGTCTTCGCCTCGTTTGCGCTTTCGGCCTATGTCTCGCTGTTTGAGCTCTTCATTCCGACCGATGTCTCTCTGACGGGCGATATGTGGCTCGACCTGTGCTTTGCCGTCATCTTGCCGGCGCTTGGCAGCGCTATTGTCTTTGACATCGGCGCCTCGACGGGTGGCACGGACATTCTTGCCATGATCCTCAAGCGCCGCACGACGCTCGAGATTGGCCGCGCCCTACTGCTGGTCGATATCGGCATCGTGACCATCGCGGCCTTTTTGTATGGCCCGCGTGTCGGTCTGTATTGCGTGCTCGGTCT
Organism: uncultured Collinsella sp.; assembly: GCA_900550515.1. GTDB lineage: Bacteria > Actinomycetota > Coriobacteriia > Coriobacteriales > Coriobacteriaceae > Collinsella. Next base: position 1,283 of record URSP01000171.1, read on the forward strand.
GTTTGCCAAGACGCTTGTGGTCGACAAAGCCATTGAGAGCATTCACCTGCGCAAAGTCTGCACGGTCATTTGTTCCGAGCCCCTTAAGGTCGAGGAGTTTATCGTCAAGCATCTCAACCGCACGGCGACCATCAGCCGCGGCTACGGTGCCTTCTCGGGCAAGTGCGTGACGGTGATCATGAGCGTGCTGAGCCGTCGCGAGGCCGTGCAACTGCGCCGCTATGCGCGCGAAGTCGATCCGGGTGCCTTTATCACGATCGTTGACAGCTCCGAGATCGTCGGCAAGGGCTTCCGCGGAACGAACTAGCGCAGACGTATTCAACGAACCGCCTGCTGGCGCCGTGCACCTTGCAAATCGGTCATCTTTGAGTATTTGACCCCACATTGGGCAATAATGATGCTAAAGACATCGTTTGCGATCCAAGTGATTCGTTCAAGATACGAAGGGATGATTCTATGTTCTGCTCGCAGTGTGGCGCCCCCATGGGCGATAACGACAAGTTCTGCGGCGTGTGTGGTGCTCCTAATGCCGGTGCCGCTGGCCCCGCTCCCCAGGGACAGCCTCAGTCCCAGCAGTTTGTTCCGCAGCCGCCCGTGGCGAATGCGCCAAAGGGCTGTGTGGCTCAGGCGTTCCAAGATATGACCAAGACTCCGGGCGTGCTTCAGCGTGTATGCCAAATTGCGTTTTTGCCGGCGCTGATTTGCGTTGTGTCGGTGCTCGTGTTGTTTATTCCCGTTATTGGCGGCATTGCGGCTGCCATCGGCTTTTTGGCAGCTTGCATTGCGAGTGTGTGCGGTTCCGGCTTCGGTATCGAGTGGGGTCGCGATCTGTCGCTCAAGGTCGATGACGGCATGGACCGTCCACTCATGCGTTCCACGTCGTTTGGTCTCGGAGTCTTTTCGAGCGTTATTTCGGTCGTGCTCGAGGTTATCGCTGCCATTCCCGTTATCGGTGTAGTGCTTTCGCTGGTGGAGGGCGTGGTAATTGGCGCCGCGGGCTCGTATTCTTATTACGGCTCTTATGCGCTCGAAGCTGCGCTGTTTGGCTCGCTTGGCCTGCTTGTCCTGGCTCTGATTGCCTCGGCGATTCTGGGTGTCTTCTTTAAGATGTTCGCCGACATCGCCGTGATGCACTTTGCGGTGACCGGTCGCGTCGAGAGCGCGTTTTCGCTCGATAAGGTCTGGGCGGCCTTTAAGCACAACAAGACCAAGCTGTTCTGCGCTTCGTTCCTTCCCGAGTTTTTGACGGGCCTGGTCGCCAACGTTGTCACATGGATCTTGACGGTCG
>URSP01000172.1:0-2562 GCA_900550515.1 uncultured Collinsella sp.
TGCGCGGCGCCGCCCCGCCCTTGGTCGAACTCTATAGTGCAGGTTATAGATTAAGCGATTCTTGAGCCAAGATTAATGTTGGATGAGTTTTTGGGTGGCGGTGGGGAAGGGAGAGATGCCTTTCTGGATAGCTAGCAGCGAGGTCTAATACTTTTCCCGAGAAGTGAACGAGCTAAAACGGACCCCCGAAGCATCGACACTTTAAAGGTGTCGTTTCCTGCGGTTTCAATGCTGAAATCCCACGATTTTGCCGCCGAAAAATGCGGCTGTTTCAGGGGCTCAAAAACAGCCGTTCACTTCTCGGGAAAAGAATTAGACCTCGACAGCGGGGGGATGGGGTGCCGGTGCAAAACGGCGTCAAGGGTTGGTCGAGCAGGCGGTTTCTCCATTGATGTCCGCACGGCATGTGACACTTACCCTGCCGCCCCGCTCTGCCGCGGCGGCATGCGTCTGAACAATGACCCTCTAAGGAGTTCGATACCGATGAGTGACAACGCAAAGCATCTCGCAAAGAAGTGCGTCAAGGACGCGGGGCCGTGCCTCGCACTGTGCTTTGCCGACGCAGCGGTCGCGCTGCTGGCTGTTCTGGGGCCATTCGACGTGCTCCGAAGTACCAGTTCCCTGCACGTTTGCATGGCCCTTGCCGGCGCCATGATGACCGGCGGCGTGCTCGATCTGGTTTTTTGGGTGCTTGACCCGTTTGGATGGAAGAACGAAGGGTAAGCCCTAAGGGATGGAAGGGCTGGAACGGTTAGCTTAGTAATCGTGCAGAATGTGGGCTAGCGACTTGCAGGGAAGTGGTAATCCGATGACGGTCTATGTGACGGGCGATATTCACAGCGGCCTCGACATGCAAAAGCTGCGCGACTGGGATCTTGGGGATAGTCTGACGAGTGACGACTATCTCATCGTCGCCGGCGATTTTGGCTTTCCCTTGGATTTTTCTGCCGAGGAGTGCGCCGATATTGCTTGGCTGGAGTCGCGCCCCTACACCGTGCTGTTTGTCGACGGCAACCACGAGCGTTTCGATCACTGGGCGGAGCGACCCATGGAGTTGTGGCACGGTGGGCTGACGCAGCGCCTGTCGGATACCTCGCCCATACGGCGCCTGACGCGCGGCGAGGTTTTTGAACTCGACGGCTCAACGATCTTTACCATGGGCGGCGCCACGAGCGTGGACAAGGAATATCGCGTGCCGTATTCCAGTTGGTGGCCGCAGGAGCTGCCGGACGAGCGCAACTTTGGGGAGGCGCGGGCAAGGCTCGACAGCGTGGGTTGGAAGGTCGACTACGTAATCACCCACACCTGCTCCACGCGCATGCTCTCGCCCACGCTCTATCCGGCACCCGGCTGGAATTGCCCCGGCGTTGATCGTCTTACTGCATTTTTCGATGAGCTGGAAGACCGCTTGGATTATAAGCGCTGGTACTACGGGCATTTTCATCGGGATGCCAACCCGGCCGAGCGCCACACCGTGCTCTATGACTGCATCGTTCGCTTGGGTGACGAACTCCAGCCCTGGGATGTTGCGTAGAGGCGGGGTGGCTGGCTACTCGACCGTTACAGTGATGTTCTCCCGATGCGTACGGATAACATCCCAGCTAAAGTGCTCGACCAGCTGCTCGGCAGAGCGCGGTGTGGCGTCCGGCGCGATGCCCGTTTGCCCGGCGAGCCATCCCAGCAGCGTCTCGGGCGTGCCAAAGCGTGCGCGTAGTTCGCCCAGGTCCAAATCGCGGTCTCGCTTGGAAAGGCGGCGGCCATCCGGCGACATGAGCAGCGGAATGTGTGCGTAGTGCGGCGTTGGAAGTCCCAGCAGATGCTGCAGGTAGATTTGGCGCGGCGTGGAGCCCAGCAGGTCGCATCCGCGCACAACCTCGGTGACGCCCATGGCAGCGTCGTCGACCACCACGGCCAGCTGATAGGCAAACACGCCGTCGCTGCGGCGCACCAAAAAGTCTCCGCACTCGGTGGCGAGTGCCTCGCATTGGGCTCCGTACGTGCGGTCCACGAATTCGATCACGTCGTCTGCGAGGTCGTCGACGACGGGCACGCGCAGGCGCGTGGCCGGAGCGCGCAGGATGCTGCGGCGGGCAACCTCTTCGGCAGAAAGGCCTCGGCAGGCGCCGCGGTAGATGGGCGTGCCGTCGCTCGCGTGCGGTGCGCTCGCGGCATGGAGTTCGGCGCGCGTGCAAAAGCAGGGATAGGTGAGGCCGGCGTCTTGCAGTTGATGCAGAGCACGCTCGTACAGGTCTAGGCGATCATGCTGGTAGTAGGGGCCTTCGTCCCATTCGAGCCCCAGCCAAGCCAGGTCGTCAATCAGTTGGGCGGCAAGCTCCGGCCGCTTACAGCGATCGTCCAGGTCCTCGATGCGCAACACGATGCCGCCGCCCTGGCTGCGGGCCGAAAGCCACGAGCACAGACAGCTGAACACGTTGCCCAGGTGCATGCGGCCCGAGGGCGACGGGGCGAAGCGTCCCACGACGGGGGTGGGCTCTGCCGTTGCCGGTGCGTCCGCGGCGTGTGTTGCTATGTTGCGTGCGTTGATATCCATGCGGACGAGTA
>URSP01000173.1:0-2519 GCA_900550515.1 uncultured Collinsella sp.
CGCCTTCGTGGTACAGTTGGTGCGCTTGGGTTTTCGATCTCTACGGGCCTCGTGATCTGGGGTGTGGTCGATGCGGTAATGCTGACCAGTCAGATCAAGGTGCTCGACAAGCGCGCGATGGATATGATGCGCGCCCGCGACGCTGCCGCTAAGATCGCTGCTGAGGCACAAGAACTGTAACGACGCCAGACTCGATGGGAAGGTCTAAAGATGGCACAGGATATGCAGGACGCCGGTAACGTCTCCGCCGAGCTCGACGCCATGGTGTGCGATCTGATCGGCGCGTTCTTGGACGACCTTGCCGCCGGTGAAAACCCTGGCGTGGTCGTGGCAATTGAGGACGCCGCTTCCAACCGTTATCTGGCGGCGCTCGACGAGGACGGCGAAGAGGCGTGCCTCGAGGCGGCCACCAACTTTATCTCCGAGCACAAGATGGGTCTTAAGGACGAGGGCCTGGGCCGTATCGCTCGCTATGCCATCGGCTACACCGGCTGCGTCGAGATTGACGGCGGCTATCACGATGCTCTGCTCGTGAGCTTCTTCGAAACCACGCTCGAGAGCGGTTTTTCGGCATATGTGCTGTATGAGGGCATGGGCGCCGGCGATGGTTTTATGTGGAGCGACCCTGAACCTGCAGGTGAGGAAACCCCTCTCATCTAAAATCGCTAAAATAAACGAGTTTTCGGTAAAAGGCTCAATATTCCCGCTGAGCGTTGTATCGCTGGGCGGGCCGCATACGCGTGCCGTTTGTATATGGATAGAAGATAGGGGAACTACATGCGCGTAGACAATCTGAGGAACATCGCCATCATCGCTCACGTCGACCACGGCAAGACGACGATGGTCGACAAGCTCCTGCGTGCCACGGACGCCTTCCGTGCCAACCAGCAGGTCGAGGACCGCGTCCTGGATTCCAACGACCAGGAGCGCGAGCGCGGCATTACGATTCTCGCCAAGAACATCTCTATCGAGTACAAGGACGTCAAGATCAACGTCATCGACACCCCGGGCCACGCCGACTTTGGCGGCGAGGTCGAGCGCGTGCTGCGTATGGCCGACGGCGCCCTGCTGCTGGTCGACGCTTTTGAGGGCCCCATGCCCCAGACCCGCTTCGTGCTGCGTCACGCTATCGACACCGGCCTTAAGATCATGATCGTCATCAACAAGATCGATCGTCCGGGCGCCAACCCCGAGAAGGCCTACAACGACTGCCTGGACCTCATGGCCGACCTGGGCGCCACCGACGACCAACTTGAGTTCGCCATGGAGCACGTGGTCTACGCCAGCGCCATGAACGGCTTTGCCCGTCTTGACCCCAACGACGGCAACATGGACATGTACCCGCTGCTCGATATGATTATCGACGACATGCCCGCGCCCGAGGTTGACGAGAACTCCCCGCTGGCCATGCAGTGCGTGACCATCGACCACTCCAACTTCGTTGGTCGTATCGGCATCGGCCGCGTGTACTCCGGCACCATCCACCAGGGCGACCAGATCCTGGTTGTCAAGAACGACGGCTCCAGCGCCACCGCTACCGTCAAGCAGCTCTTTACCTTCGACTACCTGGGCCGTACCGAGTGCCAGGAAGTCGGCGCTGGCGACATCGCCGCTGTCGTGGGTATCGACCGCACCGATATCGGCGATGTCTACACCGATCCCGAGAACCCTGTCGAGCTCGAGCCCATCGAGATCGACCCGCCGACCCTGTCCATCGTCTTTGAGGCTTCGACCTCCCCGCTTGTCGGCCGCGACGGCGACATCGTGGGCGCCCGTCAGCTCAAGGAGCGCCTGTTCAACGAGGCCGAGAACAACGTGACCATGAAGATCGAGGAACTCGAGGACAAGAGCGGCGTCGAGGTCTCGGGCCGCGGCATTCTGCACCTGTCCGTTCTGATGGAGTCCATGCGCCGCGAAGGCTTTGAGTTCCAGGTCGGCCGCCCCCGCGTTCTGTTTAAGAAGGACGAGAACGGCAACAAGATGGAGCCTGTCGAGCAGGCCGTCGTCGAGTGCCCGGATGAGTACTCGGGCAAGGTCGTTGAGGTCTTCGGTACCTCCGGCGGCATCATGACGAGCATGGATACCTCGGGCATCGTGACGCACCTCGAGTTTAAGATTCCGACCCGCGGCATCATGGGTCTTAAGAACCGCATCATGAACGTCACCCACGGCGAGGGCGTGTTCTACCACACCTTCCTGGAGTATGGTCCTTACGCCGGCGAGATCGGCAACCGTCAGAACGGCGCCATGATCTCCATGACCACCGAGAAGGCCGTTGCCTACGCTCTGGGTACGCTGCAGGAGCGCGGCCAGCTGTTTGTTGAGCCGGGCACCGAGTGCTATGAGGGCATGATCGTGGGCGAGCGCAGCAAGGCTGGTGACATGGTCGTCAACATCGCCCGTACCAAGAACCTGGGCAACCAGCGTTCCTCGACCTCCGATATTTCCGTCCAGCTGGTGCCGCCCCGCACCTTCTCGCTGGAGGAGGCGCTGGAGTACATCGCCGACGACGAGCTGGT
>URSP01000174.1:0-2413 GCA_900550515.1 uncultured Collinsella sp.
CGCTCGATCCCGACCGCCGCGAAGTCACGGTCGGCGGCTCGCCCATCGCGCTCACTGCCCGCGAGTTCGACGTCCTCGCCCTGCTTATGGCGCACGCCGGCACCGTGCTCACGCGCGAGCGCATCGCGCACGAGGCGCTGGGCTACGAATACGTGGGCGACACCAACAACGTCGACGTGCACATCGCGCACCCGCGCGCCAAGATCGAGGACGCCGGCGGCGCCCGCATCATCCAGACCGTGCGTGGGGTGGGCTATGTCTGCCGCGCGTAACGCCGAGGCCAAGCGCGTCACATCCATCGCCCGCGCCATCAACTGGAGCTATATGTGGCGCCGCTTGATGAGCTACGTCTGGCTCGATCTGCTGCTGATGGTGATTGCGGCGGCGATCCTCGTCTATGGATACAACCAGATGCTGCCCGACGGCGCGTTTACCGCAGGATGGATCCCCGGCGTCGCCGTTCACGGCATGTCGCTGGCGCCTGCGCGCGGCTGGGACCTGGCAACGCTCACCTATACCGTCGAGCTTGCGCGTACCACCAAGACTTTCCCCCTCGCGCAGGACCTCGTCGCGCTATGGCCTCTCTACCTTGTCGTTGTGGGTTGGCAGGTCATCAGCGTGCTCGACATGCTCGGCGGCGCCCGTCGCGTGCGCCGCACCATGGCACCGCTCAACGACCTGGCCTTGCGCGTGGACGAGCTCGGCCGTATGCAGCTCTCCGGCGGCAAGATGGAAACACTGGAGCAGGCCATCGAGCGCGCAAGCGTCGACTCGCCGAGCGTCACTACCGGCGACGCCGACCTGGCAAGCATCGAGGTTGCACTCAACCGCCTACTGCGCCAGATGCAAGAGGCCAAACTGCAGCAAATGCGCTTTGTCAACGATGCGAGCCACGAGCTGCGCACGCCCATCGCGGTGATTCAGGGCTACGTAAACATGCTCGATCGCTGGGGCAAAGACGACCCGGACGTGCTGGCAGAATCTATCGCGTCCCTCAAGGCCGAAAGCGAGCACATGCAAGAGCTCGTGGAGCAGCTGCTGTTTTTGGCACGCGGCGATGCCGGGCGCACGGTCCTGCGGCGCGCAAATACCAACCTTGCCGCACTGGTCGACGAGGTATGCGAGGAATCGCAGATGATCGATACCGAGCACACGTATCGGCTGGCCTTTGACGCTGCGCTTGTCAGCGACCCGCGCTGCGACGCGCCCGTCGACGTGGCGCTCGTGAAGCAGGCTCTGCGCGTGATCGTGCAAAACGCCGCCAAGTACTCGGATGCGGGAACGACCGTCACATTTGGCGTAGCGCCGGATGCGGGCGCGGGCACGATCGACATAAGCGTTGAGGACGAGGGCATCGGCATGAACCAGGAATCCGCAGCTCACGCGTTCGAGCGGTTCTACCGTGCCGACAACGCGCGCGATGTCGGTGCACAGGGTTCGGGCCTGGGGCTCGCTATCGCCAAGTGGATCGTCGACAGCCACGGCGGCGTCATCGGTGTGACCTCGGTCGAGGGCGTCGGCAGCCGCTTTACGATTCGCCTGCCGCGGTAGGGGCGCCTCTCACGAATCGAAGGTGAATGCTTTTCCGCGAAGTGAACGACCTATTTTGGACCACCGAAGCATCCGCACTTTTTGGCGCCAAAATCGCAAGAAAAACCTGACAAAACCGCAGGAAACGGCGTCTCCAAAGCATCGATGCCCCAGGGGTTCGATTTCACTCGTTCACTTCGCGGAAAGCCATTCACCTTCGATTTACGGCAGCTCGTCAGTCACCCTCTCGGTATTAAAAATGGGGCAAGGCCACGCGCCTTACCCCATTTTTTGCTAACTAAAGCAGCTTGTGCGCTACTCACGGCACAAATGCACGGCGAAGCCGGCGAACTCGCGCTTAAAGTACACGAGCTTGGTGCCGCCGTCGGGCAGCAGCACGCGCGACTCCTCGTTGACCTCGAGCCCGCGCTCGGCAAACCACCTCTCGGCCGCATCGATGTCGTTGACGGCAAAGCCGATGTGGCCCTTGGCGCCACGACCGTTCTGCTTCATGATCTCGACCAACGAATCGTTAAAGTACGAAACCGGGGTCTCGATAACGGGCAGGCCCATCATCGTCGAGAACAGCTCCGCGATCTCCAGGGCATCGGCCGGGTCGGTGGCGTTGATGCCCACGTGAGCGACGCGCATGCCAAAGAGCTCTACCGGGTTGGCGTTCTGCTCACTCATACAGTCAGCGCCTACTGAGCCATGACGTCGAGGACGGCCTTCTCGGCGGCGACGCGGTTCATGCCGGTCATGAAGGGCACGCCGCTCACGTACGGGCAGGTGAGGCCCTCGGGGGCAACGGTGGTGGCGATCAGCAGGTCGGCGCCCTCGTCGCAAACGTCCTTGGCCTCGGAGATGGCGCACTGCACGATCT
>URSP01000175.1:0-2408 GCA_900550515.1 uncultured Collinsella sp.
ATAATGACCTCGTCGCCGGGGTTGAGCATAGCCATGAATGTTGCCGACAGCGCCTCGGTCGCACCGTCGGTCAGGATGACCTCATCGGCGGAAAACGTAAAGCCCGCGTCCCCCATGTAGGCAGATAACGCCTCACGCAGGGCGGGGCGACCGTTGTTGGGCGGATAGTGCGTGTCACCGCGGTCCAGTGCGGCAGTCACCTCGGCGCTAATCATATCGGGCGTGGAAAAATCGGGCTCGCCGAGCGCGAGCGCAATGCATCCTGGGTACTGGGCAGCGAGCGCGTTAATCCGACGGATGCCGGAGGGCTTGAGCGTGGCAAGCGAGGTATTCATGGGCAGACGCATGGCGTTCCTTTCGTAAGGGTTGCACTAGGATAGCGCGGCGAGGCACCGCCAGACGGTGTAACCTAAACGGAAACGAGCCGGAAAGGAGATGGCATGGAGACGATCGCGCGCGGCGATAAGCCCAAAACGCTGCAAACTATTGCGTATATCAGTATTCCCAATAGCGCCGATCTTGAGTTTTTGCTCTGGGACCTGCAGGATGCCATCGCCGCCTATGCTCAACTTTCCGGCACCGCACTCCCCCGCCCAGTCGACTTGAAAGCGGATGATGCCGACGGCGTTGCCGATGGCATCGTGCTGGCCATTGAAGATGTGGCTGACGATGAGACGCTGACAGGTATCGAGCAGGCGCTTGAGCGCTTTGGCGGCACGGGAACGCGTGTCTATGCCGCGATTCGAGCCGCACAGGAGGGCGCTGAGCAGGCGCGCGGAACCGCCGTTCGTCTGCACAAGACATGTGAGCGCCATGACCAATTGTGGTGTGGCGGCGTTGCCATCTGCGCCGGCAGCGGCATTGCGGCGCTTCGTCGCTCTCCGCGCATGGGACTCTTGCGCCGACCTTTTTCGGAAGCGATGGATAAGCTTGTGGGCGCTGTGCGCATGGGCTGCTCCGTCGAGCATGCACAGCGACTTGGCGGCGGCAATGCCGCCAACGTCGACGCCGACGGCATGGTTTGCGCCGAGCCAGCCGTGCCCGCGCCGATCTGGCGAGGCGTTCTGAAACGTCTGGGCGCCCACGCTCAAACAAAAATCTAAATTAAATAACAGCCCAGTCAACGGCTTCGTGCCAACGCTCAACAAGACGCTCCAGACGCCAAGCCGCGTTAGCGGGACTAGTTGACGGCAATACGACAGCGGGCAGGCCTGTCCGCTCCTGTAGATAGCGCTTATAGAGGCGCCCCGCTGTACCTCCGTTGCATATCACCTGCTCGATAGGAGCTGCGCCGGTAATGCACTCGATATGTGCCGGCACAACGTTTTTAATGCTCGCGTCACTCGAGCCCTTAATGTCGCAGCTCTCGATCACATCCCACAGGGCCACACCGCCGTTGAGCAGCATAGCCCGCTTGGCGGCAATCGAGGCATCGAGCGTCGCGGGCTCACCACTTGCCAAAGGATCGCCCTCGTTGGGCGGCACGGGCACACCGAGGCACGCGGCCATCACGCGCCAAAAGCGGTTCTGCGGATTGCCATAGTAGAAGGCATTGGCACGCGAGAGCACCGAGGGAAACGACCCCAGCACCAAAACGCGCGAGCGCTCGTCAAACACGGGCTCAAACCCATGCTCAATATGTTGATAGCCCGCGTCCGGCGCTGTCATGATCTAGGCCCTCAACAGATAGCGCACCTCGTAGGGCGCAAGCTCAAGGGTACCCGTCAGCTCGACCGTGGGCGCATCGTCGGCAAGCAGGTCGACGAAGGAGCCGTTGAGCTCGCCGGTGCCAAAGGTGTAAGGCTCGCCCACGGCGTTCACCGCCACGAGTACCGTCGCGCCGTCATAGGCGCGCTCGAACAGCAGCTGCTTGTTCTGGATCACCACGTTGCGATAGGCACCGTAGTTGAGGGCACGGGCCGCCGCGTCGTTTGCCGAGCGTAGGTGCGCGAGCTGCTTGATGAAGGCCGTTAGCTCGTTGGGCGCAGGCTCATCGAGCGCAGGACGTAGCGCCCAATCGCCATCGGGGCCGCCCTTTTCGCCGGCAATCCCCCACTCGCTGCCGTAGTAGACGCACGGAATGCCCGGCATACCAAAGAGCATGCCGTAGGCGGGGCGCAGGCAGGACTTGTCCGTCAGGATGCTCGCCAGGCGCGGCACATCGTGGTTGTCGACAAACGACAGCAGGTGTTTGCCGCGGTAGATGCACCACGGGTCGCCGCCAAACTGGCGGTGCAACGAATGGGCGATCTCGAACATGTTGACCGAGTTAAAGCTGGAGTACAGGCCCTTGTAGCACTCGTAGTTGGTGCAGGAGTCGAGCATCTCGTCGTTGACGATTTGGCTGTAGTCGCCGTGGAGCGTCTCGCCGATCAGCACAAAGTCGGGCTTGAGCTCACGGGTAAAAG
>URSP01000176.1:0-2398 GCA_900550515.1 uncultured Collinsella sp.
TGCCGGCTATCTACCAGGATGCCACGCGCCGCAAGTGGGCCGTGCATCAGCGCGGCGGCGAGCCGAAGATTTTTGACTATGCGGACGTGCTGCAGTGCGAGATTGTCGAGACCGGAAATCCCGAGGATGTGCCGGAGGTTAGCAAGCGCGAACTAGCTCAGCAGATTTTGATTAATCCAGCTCAGGCTACCAAAAACAACGCTGCCAAGCGTAATATGTGCCTTGGTATGGGTGTCATCGTTGCCGTGCAAACCGGCGAGGATGAGATTTCGAAGCTTGAGATTCCGGTGACCGCGGGCGAAGTCAAGCGAGACTCCGGCCTATATCGATCGTATCGGAACGTTGCGGAGCAGATCAAAGAAGCCTTCGACGCCATGGGGCGTCCGGAGCAATGATGCCCGCAGCATCAAGCGGTTGAGGAGCCTTGCCCATGTCGAGTGAACCATATGCGATTCCGCCCAAAGATCGCGCCTTTGAGGGCATTCTTTGGTATATCAAACATTATGACCTGCAGGGTGGTGACCGGCTGCCCGCCGAGCGTGTGCTCTGTGAAGAGCTGGGCGTGTCGCGCACGGCGTTGCGCGCTGCGATCACGCGTCTTATTTCGTGCGGAACTTTGGAAAGCCGCCGCGGTTCGGGCACCTATGTGTGTCCTCCCAAACCGCTGAATATCTTTCAGGAAACATGGAACTATACGCAGGCGGTGGAGAGGGTTGGCTCAAAGTCGACCGCACGCCTGGTTTGGTCCAAGGTCGTGTACGCCGATATCGATCTGGCCCAAAAAGCCCAGATCGACCTGGGCATGCCGCTCTTCTGCATTCGGCGCGTGCGCGTGGTTAATGGTTCCCCGGCGTCGATTGAGACGGCTCACGTCAATCTGTCTTTGTGCCCCTCGCTTCCCGATCACGATTTTGAGCAGGAAAGCCTCTACGACGTTTTGCTCAAAGAGGGGAATGTCCATGTGGCGCACGGCAAGGAGCATATTTCCATCAGCCGTCTGAACGCCGACGAGGCCAAGTTGCTGGGTGCTCAGGAGGGCACGCCGGTGTTTTACAAGGCTTCGCACGAGCGTGACGAGAACGATGGCTTTGTCGAGTATTGCAAGTCCGTGATTCTGCCGACCAAGTATCGTTTTGCCGATAACGGCGAGGCAGACGGCGTTGCGACGAAGGTGGGTGTCGAATGGCTGATGCAGTAGAAGACTTGCCGGTTTACAAACAAATTCGCCGCTGCATTGCGGAGCGAATCGAGCGCGGCGACTACCCGACGGGCTCGATGATTCCGTCCGAAAACGAGCTGGCCGAGGAGTTTGGCACGACACGCCTGACAATCCGAAGCGCCATGGACGAGCTGGTCAAAAGTGGCCAGATTCGTCGCGTGCAGGGCAAAGGCGCCTTTGTGGGACACAAGTGGTTTGACGAGCACGAACGCAAGGGCGGCTTCCGCCAGTCGGTTTTGGCATCGGGCGCGACGCCGTCGGTGCGTATCCTGGCGCGCTCCAAACGCTACGCCGGCCCGTATTATGCCGACTTGTTTGGCATCGCCGAGGACGATCTGCTTTACTCGGTGCGCCGCCTCAACTGCATCGATGGCGAGCCCGTATCGATCGAGATGACACTGATTCCGTGCCTGCTGTTTCCGGGCATCGAAGACGTGGACATTTCGGTCTTCAGCCTGTTCGAGACCTACGATATGTTGGGACGCAAGCCAGATCAGTCGGTAGAGAAACTCGATATCGAGGCGCTGGGCGCACGCGATGCGAGTTTGCTCAATCTTGAGCCGGGCGATCTGGCGCTCGTGCTGGAAGGCCTGACCTATGACTCGAGTGGGCAGGCAATCGAGCATGCCAAGTCTTTTACCCGCGGCGACGCCGGCGGATATACCTACAACTATTAGCGTCTAGAGCGTCCCTGCGCATGGCGGGGGCGCTCGTTTTTACGGATATATGTCGCTTGACCGATGAGCGGCAAAAACTGACCGTCTACCGAGAGGGGAGGATGAAATCATAAAATCGGTATTAAAAACGGCTAACCTGTAATCGTTCACTGGTATTAAGAACCTTTGAATTGTTGAGCTTGGGGCCAAGATGTCCACAAGGTTAAGCGGTGCGACGGGGCGGCAAGCCCGTTCATTCCGTGCGACAATTCAAACTGCTCGTGAAAGGAGCGGGAATGAAGGAGACCGAGAAGATCGAGATCATGCACTTCGACCAGGAGGGCTACCTCGAGGACGGCAGGAACGTCTACGAGGCCGGCAAGAAGATGACCGCCCTGGCCGACCGCGTGCACGAGGAGGGCTACGACGCCGTCTTCCTGATGGGCGTCGGCGGCACCTGGGACGAGTTCATGCAGCTCGAGTACCTCATGAACAAGTTCGGCGACCGCGACCTCGAGGTCTA
>URSP01000177.1:0-2356 GCA_900550515.1 uncultured Collinsella sp.
AGATGAGGCGCCAAAAAGCTGTTGCGCGGAATGCCGAACTTCTGCGGCAGATCGGTATGTATGTGTGCAATAGGTTCCATGCCGGCCATTGTACGGCATGAAGGTGTGGGGCGTTGCGCGCAATTCTTCGCCGCGGTCCCCCGTCGTGCAACCAACGGTTGCTTGGAAGGGCACCTGCTGCCGCGTATGCTTAAGCCATCGACCAGCAGAAAGGAGCCGCTATGGCCTTTGCAGAAAAGCTCATCGCTGTCCGTCGCGCCCATCACCTTACCCAGGAGCAGCTCGCCACCAAGCTCTTCGTCACACGCCAAGCCGTCAGCCGTTGGGAACGCGGCGAGGTCATACCGGGCATCGACATGATGAAGCTCATCGCCGCCGTGACCGGCGAGCCCCTGTCTCATCTGCTCGAAATGCCCGAGCACTATTGCCAGAGCTGCGGCATGATACTCACGCCCGACGACTGCGGCACCGATGCCACAGGCGCCACGACCGACCATTACTGCAAGTGGTGCTACGACCACGGCAAGTACGCCTACGACACCACCATGGAGGCGATGATTGAGGATTGTGCCCCGCGGCTGGCGCAAAACACCGGCATGTCGCTCGACGAAGCCGTCTCGCTCATGGGCGCCGTCCTGCCGCAACTGGAGCGCTGGCACACCGTGCAGGAAAACGAAGAGCGCTACGGCGCCGAGGCGCGGGCGCGCTATGGCAATGAGGCTATCGATGCAGCAAACGAAACGTTACTGGACATGGATCCTCAGACATGGACCGACATGAAGGAACTTGAACGCGCTGTTCTGGGCCAGCTTTCGATTGCCATGGGCGACGGCGATGCGGACGGAAGCGAGGCTCGCAAGCTTGTCGCGATGCATCGTCGCTGGATTGGCCTTAATTGGGGACACGAGCCCCAGAACGAAGCGTATCTGGGCCTCGCCCACGGTTATCTGGCCGACCAGCGCTTTATCGACTACTACGACAAGCCCTGCGGCACCGGAGCCACGGCGTTTCTGGTACAGGCCATCGAGTCGTCGTTGACGCGCGCATAGACCGCGGCGGCTTTGGGTATTTCAATCAAAACCTCAACCGATTGGAGACCTATGGCTACTGATCATGAGCTCGAGCTGTACGTTATGACCGACTGCCCGTATTGCATAAAGGTCAAGCACTTTTTGGCCGATAACGGCGTGACCATTCCCGAGCGCAATATCTCGACCGATTCCGATGCCGAACAGACACTCATCTCCATCGGCGGAAAGCGCCAGGTTCCCTGCCTGTTCATCGACGGCAAACCACTCTACGAATCGAGCGACATCATCGCATGGGTACAGAAGAACCTGCTCTAGCGTGAGAGCACTCATCGGGGACGTTCTTAAATGACTAGTCGTTAAAAAACGTCCCCAACGACTAACTGGCCGTGGAAGCGGGCTATGGGTGCAAGTGGCTGCTCGCGAAAGACGCGCTCGACGGCGGCTCGGTATTCGTCGACCTTTTTGGTCTTACGCACGAGTTTGTGAACGGTAGTGGGGTCGGCGAAGGCGCATTTGACGTAGAACCACCACTCCTTCATGCGAAAGACCGCGTTACCGCCAATCTCTTCTGCATAGGCCGCAAACAGCGTGTCGTGGAAGCGCTGCAGTTCGGCTGCCGTTGCAGCAGGGCCGCCCTTGACCATGCGAGCGAGCGCGGGATTCGCAAGCAAGCCACGCCCCAGCATCACATGGCGTGTCCCGGGATAAGCCTCCACCAGCGCATCCATATCCTCAAGATCAAAAATGTCGCCGTTGTATGCCACGGGGAACGGCGCACGCTCCAGCGTCTCGCCATAAAACTCTTTGCGCGGCGAACCCGTATAGCGGTCCTTTTGCACGCGCGGATGCACAATGAGCTCTGCCAACGGCATGCGGCAATACAGATCGAGCACGCGCTCGTATTCGTCGTCATTCTCCAGCCCCAGCCTGGTCTTTACCGACACCGGCAACGGCGACCGCTCGCACACATCGCTTAAGAACACCTCGAGCTCGTCGAGATTGCGCAAGAAACCCGAGCCCTTGCCCTTGGCGACAACCGTACCCGAGGGGCAACCCAAGTTGAGATTGACCTCGCGGTAGCCCATGTCGGCGAGCACCTGTGCCGCCCACACAAACTCGTCCGCGTTCTTGGACATCAGCTGAGGCACCACGTTGAGCCCCTGGTTATTGGCAGGATCGATCTCCTTAAACGCCTTGCCGCCAAAGCGGTTTCCCACCCGCGGCGGCGGCAAAAACGGCGTGTAATAGCAATCGAGTGCACCGAAGCACTCCGCATGCACGCGACGGAACACATGCCCGGTAATCCCCTCCATGGGGGCCAGCGA
>URSP01000178.1:0-2333 GCA_900550515.1 uncultured Collinsella sp.
CACGCCGGCATGCGCGGCGATTCGTAATTCATTGCGATGGACTTAATCTATCACGGCTTCATAACGTTGCGACGGTGGCGGTCTATACTTAGAAGAATTGCAACGTACCGCTTCGTGAAAGGTCGCACCCATGCAGACGATCTACCAGAAGATGGAAACCACCGAACTCGATGCCGCCATCGAGGCGCTCAAGGCCGAGGTCGCCGAGGTCAAGGCCAAGGGCCTGGCGCTCGACATGGCCCGCGGCAAGCCGTCGCCCTCCCAGGTGGACATCTCTCGACCCATGCTCGATATCCTCAATGCCGATGCCGATCTGCACGACGGCAACGTCGACTGCTCCAACTACGGCTGCTTTGAGGGCATTCCCTCGGCACGTAAGCTGGCAGGGGAGTTCCTGGGTTGCCCCGCCGAGCAGACACTCGTGCTGGGTTCGTCGAGCCTTTTGATCGAACACGACATCGCCGGCATGTTCTGGCGCTGTGGCTCGTGCGGCAGCGAGCCCTGGGAGGCTTACGAGGCCGCGCACGACGGCAAGAAGGTCAAGTTCCTGTGTCCCGTTCCCGGCTACGACCGCCACTTTGGCATCACCGCCGATCTGGGTATCGAGAACGTTCCCGTCGCGATGACCGACAACGGCCCCGATATGGACGAGATCGAGCGCCTGGTTGCCGCCGACGATTCCATCAAGGGTATATGGTGCGTGCCCAAGTATTCCAACCCCACGGGCATCACCTTTAGCGAGGACACCGTGCGTCGCCTGGTCGAGATGCCCACGGCCGCGCCCGATTTCCGTATCTTCTGGGACAACGCCTACTGCGTGCACGACCTGTACGACGAGACCGACGAGCTCGCCAACATCTTCGATCTTGCCCGCGCGGCGGGCACCGAGGACCGCGTGGTGGCATTCGCCTCGACGTCCAAGATCACCTTCCCGGGCGCCGGTATCGGCTTTATCGGTGCGAGCCCCGCGGTTATCGCGGAGTTCTCCAAGCGCCTGAAGGCTGGTCTCATCAGCGCCGACAAGCTCAACCAGCTGCGTCACGTGCGCTTCCTTCCCACCATCGAGGCGGTCAAGGAGCACATGAAAAAGCATGCCGAGTTCTTGCGCCCGCGCTTTGAGGCTGTCGAGCGCAAGCTCACCGAGGGCTTGGGCGACACGGGCTGCGCCACCTGGACGCACCCCCGCGGCGGCTACTTTGTAAGCTTCGATGGTCCCGAGGGTTCAGCCCAGAAGGTCGCCGCGCTCTGCGCCGACCTGGGCGTCAAGCTCACGCCGGCTGGTGCCACCTGGCCTTATGGCAAGGACCCGCGCGACACCAACATCCGCATTGCGCCGAGCTATCCCACGGTCGAGGACCTGGAGGCCGCGCTCGATGTGCTGGTGCTGGCCGTTAAGCTCGTCGCTGCCGAGCTTGCGCGTGCCGAGCGCGCCTAACGCGCGGCTTCCCGTACTATCCGCACCTTCGATACGTAAAGGAGCATATACATGGATTTGGGTATTTCCACCAACCCCACGCCAGAGCTCTACACCATTAAGGTAACCGGCGAGATCGATATCTCTAACGCCGATAGCCTGCGCAATGCCATCGACCTGGCGCTCGAACAGCCCACCGAGGCCGTTGAGCTCGATTTTGCCCAGGTGAGCTACATCGATTCAACGGGCATTGGCGTTCTCGTGGGCGCCGCGCACCACGCGGTCGACCACGGCAAGCGCTTTAGCTGCACCAATGTGCAGCCCCCGGTGATGCGCGTGGTCCAGCTGTTGGGTGTCGACCAGGAGATTTCGATCACCGCTGCATAATCTTTGCCCCAAAAGGGCGTGCCGTTTGGCATATGTTTGTGATGCGCTCGGACGTTTTGGCGTCCGGGCGCTATACTTGACCGAATGAATAGACGAGTTCCGGCCGAATGGCGCGGTGCGGGCTCGACTCACATCGAGCCTTGGAGGTATGTGTGTTTGGTATTGGAGAGGGTGAGCTCGCGATCATCGTGGTCTTCGGCTTTTTGCTGTTTGGCCCGGATAAGCTCCCACAGATGGGCCGTACGATCGGCCGTGCCATCCGTCAGTTCCGCGAGACGCAGGAAAAGATGACGGCTGTTGTTCAGTCCGAGATTATCGATCCGGTGAGCGAGGCCGCGTCGGCCCCGGTCAAGCCCAAGAAGGCTGCTACGGCCGACGACGATTCCGATGCGGACGAGGATGCCGCCGAGACGGCAGCGCCCGCCAAGAAGGAGACCTTTGCCGAGCGTCGCGCCCGTCTTGCCGCCGAGAAGGCCGCAAGCGAGGGTGCTGCTGCTGTCTCTTATACACATCTGACGCTGCCGACGACTCC
>URSP01000179.1:0-2284 GCA_900550515.1 uncultured Collinsella sp.
TCTAGTACGGTCTCGTGGGCTCGGAGATGTGTATAAGAGACAGCGAGCTGTCCGAGCTCGACGCGAGCTCACGGATGCTCTCGTGATACACATTGTTAAATGAATCGAGCGGCGAATCGATACCGTAATGATGGTAGTACCACCAGTAGCAGGGGTAATTGTCGTAGAAACCGTCGGCCTCGCGCACCTCGGGAGGAACAGCCTCGGCAAGCTGACGCAGGACTTCCTTCGAAACGCCCAGCGCCGCACCCATCACCAGCAGCTTGTTCCACAGTACCAGATCGCCGGGGACGGCTTCCTTTAGGCGCGTGAAGTCCTCGAGCCAATGCTTAAGCGCCTTGCAGCGGGCCGCTACCTCGGCACCTTCCGGCGTAAAGCGGCGGAAGGTAAGGCCCACGCCAATACCCACCAGCACAATCGGCACCGAGATAAGCGCGGCGATAATGTTCACCTGTGCGCCGTCGGTAAAGAAAATGGATCCCATGGGAACAAAGGCGATCAGAATACCGAGAACCAGGCAAAACACCATTTCAACGATGCCGTCCGAGGCAACGTACTCGCTATCGGCCAGCTTGCCCTTAACGGTGTTCTGATAGTCCTCGAGCTTGTCGCCCACGGGTGTAGCATGCTGCTTGACGTAGTGCTGCAGCTCGT
Source organism: uncultured Collinsella sp. (assembly GCA_900550515.1). Taxonomy (GTDB): domain Bacteria; phylum Actinomycetota; class Coriobacteriia; order Coriobacteriales; family Coriobacteriaceae; genus Collinsella. Next base: position 655 of record URSP01000179.1, read on the forward strand.
CAAACGTGCGCGAACGGTCACCGTTTTCGTCGGGCTTAACGCCGGCAAAGAAAACCTTGAGCACCATGTGGTCAATGCCCTTGGCCGACTTCCAGCCCGCATCACTCACCGTCACGCGATACGTCTGCTCTTCTTTTTCGCGCCCCAACAGACCCTTCTTGGCCTTGGTCACGGTCGCCTGCTCCAGCTTGATCACACGGTCGTCAGTGAGCTTCATGAGCGTGGCGATATATGCCTGATCGGGCACCTCGTTCCAGCTCATGAGGGCCGAAAGTACGGCGGGATGGTCGGCCGAAGGCACATCGCGGAAATATTCGTCCTGGAAAAGCGGCTTGGGCTTGCGGCGGCGCAGCTTGAGCACAACGATTGTGCCGGTAAAGGCCACCGCCGCGACAACACTTAGTGCGGCAAGTGCATTGGCAATCATGCGCGCGCGGGCGCGGCGGGCGTTAGCCTCGTCGGCCCATTCTTTCTCTTCGCTCAGGATCGTTGACATGCGCTCCTCGCTTGAAGCGGAAAGCCATGGCACCCAGTCGCTGGGGAAGGCGATGCGTGCCTCGGCGAATTCGCCCTGACGCACGCAGGGAATGGTATAGGTGACCATGGGTTCGTCCGCATCGAGCGACACGTCGCCCGTCAGCGGGCCGTGGCCCCACGCGCGGAAGTTATCGCCCTTGACGGCCGCCGTCCCGGCAGCGGCATTTGCGAAGTACACTTCCATCTCGACATCATCGGAATCCGCAGACCAGCCGTCACCCACGAACTTCCAGTAGAGCTCGGCGGTATCAGCCCAGTTCATGACCGCACCGGTCATGGTGTAGCTCACGTAATAGATCGCGCTGTCGCCGCTCTCGTGAGGGCTGAACACCTTAATCTTTACGCCGTCACCGGTCTGCTCGACCGTGTAGACGCCAGAGTCGCCCTTGTTCGCGCTATCGACTTTGTTAAACGCGGTGTCTTCTTCCTTGACACTCAGCACATTGACGCCCGCCGCGCCTCCCTGCTGATTGGCGCCCGTATTGATATCCCAATATACGCCGTTGATGTCGTCGTCGAAATCAAACTGGCGCCCCTCGACAACGGTCAACGACCCATCGGCCTCAACCGTGGCGCCGATGTAGGTTTGGCTCATGGAGTAGCCGTCGGCGTGCGCGGCGGCGGGCAGTAGCAACAATGCAAGCGCGACGAGTGCGCAGACGGAAGCAAATCGCGCGAATAGGCGACGCTGCCGACAGGTCTTGGCAACGGGGGCGTTCATAGGCATATCCTTTGTCTGTAAAACCAACAGCGCCATTGTCCCACGTTTGCGGGTACGCATGACGAACATCTAGGCGACCGGAGCGCCAAACGGGATGAAAGTCACGCCCGCCGCCAGCAGCTAGTCATTGGGGACGTTCTTAAATGACTAGTCATTAGGGACACCCTTGGCATGGCCTGCGCCAGCAATAGATACCACTCCACAGCTCCGTCACAGGTGTAGCGGCTTTGTGTGGGCGCGGCATGCGCTGATTGAGCCGCCAGCCGAGGGGCATAAAGCAGTTGAGCGAAAACGGTTTGCCCCTTTGCCGTTCGCTCGAGGATCATGTCCCCCTTTTCCGCGGAAACCCCGGCAGTTGCGAAGAGCTGCCGG
>URSP01000180.1:0-2255 GCA_900550515.1 uncultured Collinsella sp.
GAGCTACCCGACAACGGTGCCGTGCTTCATTTTGGCTATTGCGACGGGGCGTTTTCGCTCCTTGATTGGTAACGAACGAAAGGACCCCTATGAATAAAGACCTGTATCTGGTTCGTCATGGGCAGACAATATTCAACCTTAAGCGCATTATTCAGGGTTGGAGTGACTCGCCGCTCACGCAGCTGGGATGCGACCAGGCGGCGCGTGCCGGCATGTTCTTGCGTGCGCGCGGCATTGAGCCCGATCATGCCTACACCTCCACACTTCATCGCACCGAGCAGACTATCGCCAACCTGTGGCCGGGCTTGGCGTATGAGCGCCTGGACGGCCTGCGTGAGTGGTTCTTTGGCGACTTTGAGGCCGAGCGCGTGATGCTTATGCCCGAGCGCCCGTGGCGCGATTTCTATTGTCAGTTTGACGGCGAGGGGCAGATGCAGGTGCGCGAGCGCATGGTGGCGACGCTGACCGAGCTTATGCAGCGTCCGGACCATACGTGCGTGCTCGCGGTAAGCCATGGCTCGGCTATCAAGGAGTTTTTGGACCACGTGAGGGGTGCGGCGGCTGACGAGCGCGATCGCGTGCCGGGCAACTGCTCGGTGCTGCATTTCGTGTTTGACGACGAGGCCGGTACGTTTGAACTGATTGAGATTTTTACGCAGGAGGATTACGCGCGCGAGCTGGGGCTTGAACCACTTGTGGCGGCAGCAGGCCCGCAGCGGGGATAACGCGAGCGTGGCGGCACGGGTCGCCGGCATAACGTCTCGACGCAAAAGGGGCGGAGATGCATGTACCTGCTGCATCTCCGCCTCCTGTTTGTTGAGCTGCCGATTTTTGTGCTGGGCGGTCTGGTCTTGCTAGAACCGCGCGACCTGGTGCGTGAGCAGACCTGTCGGAACCTGCGGCGCGGCGCCGCTGACCTGCGCGGCGGGGAAGAACACGGCTACGGCAAAGTTGAACGGCTCTTTGCCCTTGTAGGTGCCGGCGGCACGGGCATCGTCGGCCAGGAGCTGTGATGCCCCGACTAGTGCGGCAGCGTAGGCAGGGTCGTCGGCCAGTGCCGGCTCCGGCGCCTGGTCGAGCATAGCGCGGATGGCCCCGACGGCGTCCTCGCGCTTGACCTCCCACGCGCGGTGCGTAATGCCCGCGGGGTCGGTGACGGCGTAGAGCGACGCGCCCTCTTTGGCGGCGCCCAGGATGATATCCATGACGGGCGAGGCCTCGTAGGCGAGCGACACGGGGCGCGGCTGCACCTTGAGCTCGGCGATCGCGCGCGCGGCGGCGGCCACGTCGGCGCTGGCATCGCCCTTGCCGCCCGCAAGTACACTCGTCGGGCAGATCGCCACGACACCCGTCACACGTCCCGGCTCGCCCGAGCATTCGTACACGTAATACGCCGCACCCGGGTCCTTGAGCATCAGACCATCGGCAATGGCTCCGCGCAGAGCATCGTTGCCGCTCAGGATGCTGCCCATTGCAGGCAGCGCCTCGAGCACGCGGTCCTGAGCCGGGCGGATGCAGGGAAACGGAAGTGCTTTCATGGGCGGTCCTAACGCACGAGTCGGTTTGTTCGCGGCTTATTATGCCCCAACTTGGCCGCTCGCGTCCCAGAGCACGTTATCGACGAGCGCGATTAGCACCTGCTGACAACGAACGATATCGGCGTGGGGCACATATTCGTTGGGCTTGTGCGCGAGCGCGAGCGACCCGGGACCGTAGCTCATGCAATTGCGGTTACCTGTCTTGCCGGCAATGACGGCGGTGTCGGTGTAGCCGGTAAAGAAGCCGACGGTCGTGTTCGCGTCCGTCACGTCATCGGCGGCACGCTTGAGCACTGCTAGAAGGGGAGAGTTCGGGTCGCGCTCGATGGCGGGGCGGTCGCCCGTCACGGTGTAGCTGCCATGGCAACCGGGAACGGCGGCTTCGGCGACGGCGATGGCCTGCTCTACCATGCGCGTCGCGGCGGCCGTATCGGTCGGCGGGGTCAGGCGCATGTCGACCCAGACTTTGGCGCGGTCGGGTACGACGTAGGGGCGATATCCGCCCTCGATTTGGCCAAACGTGATGGTCGAAGGCCCCAGCTCATCGTGCGCGGGCAGCGCCACAAACGCGCGACGGAGCGAACACACGACCTCGGCCATGGCGGCGACGGCATCCGCGCCCTTCCACGGCTGGCTCGCATGCGCCGTTACGCCAGCCATTTCAATCTCGAACCACGTGCGCCCCTTGTGCGCCACCTGGATCTGTCCGTCGGTGGG
>URSP01000181.1:0-2213 GCA_900550515.1 uncultured Collinsella sp.
CCAACGACGCAGCCGGTAACGTGGACTTTGGCAAGATCCACTTTACGCTCGAGGATCTCAACCGCGCTCTGGGCGTGACGGACGATGCGACCGATAAGGCCGAGGCAGACGAAGCTGACGACGTCGGCGCTGACGAGGCAGAGGCCGACGCCGACGCTGATGCCAGCGCTGACGAGCCCGGCGACGAGTCCGAGCCCGCAGCCCCCACCGCTCCGCGCTCGCACACCTTTACCTACACGGTGACCGAGTCCGGCAGCGCCCCTGGCGTGACCAACGACGCCAACGCCACGCGCAAGGTTTCCTACACCGTGACTGACGACGGTGCCGGACATCTGAGCGTCATGCACGAAGGCGATGACGGTGCGGCCTTCATATTCACCAACACCTACAGCGTGACGCCCACCGATTCTTCCGTGACCGATCAGGTCAAGACGGTCAAGCGTCTGACCGGCCGCGACCTTGCAGCTGGCGAGTTCACGTTTGATCTGCTCGAGGACGACGTGGTTGTCGCAAGCGGCACCAACGACGCCAACGGCACTGTGACACTGAGCCCGATCCGCTACGAGGCACCTGGCACGCACACGTACACGCTGCGCGAGGCTTGCCCCAACGCGCTCGGTCTGTACAAGGGCGTCACCTATGACGGCACGACCTACACCGTCGTGACCACCGTTTCCGACAACGGCGACGGCACGCTGACCGCGACGCACAAGCTCGAGGGAACCACCGAGTCGGCTGGCTTTACCAACAAGTATCACGCCATGCCCACGCAGGTCTCCATCGGCGCCATCAAGGTGCTCGAGGGACGCGAGCTCAAGAAGGACGAGTTCAGCTTTAAGCTCGTTGGCGAGGGCATCGAGTCCACCGTCACCAACGATGCCGACGGTAAGATCAGCTTCGACAAGTTTGAGTACGACGAGCCCGGTACGCACGTCTACACCATCAGCGAGGTCAAGGGCGACGAGGCCGGTATGACCTACGACAAGTCCGTCTTTACCGCGACCGTCAACGTGGTCGATGACGGCGAGGGCAGCCTCAAGGCAAGCGTCGCCTTTGCCAAGGGCGACAAGAGCGTCGAGGGCATCGTGTTCAACAACACGTACAAGAAGCCCGAGACGCCCGTGCCGACGCCCGATCCCGGCACGCCTAAGACCGTGACGAACATCGTCAAGACGGTCAAGGGTTTCCTGCCCACCACAGGCGACCAGCAGGCTGCCGCTCTGCTTATGGCATTTGTCATCGCCATGGCCGGCGTCGGAGCCCTGGTCTGGGGTATCCGTAAGCGCTAGGCACGTCGACAGCGCCCGGGGCCAAAAGGCCCCGGGCGGCCGGCGGGGAGCCAGAACATAGCCCCACCCCCAGCCCCAGCCGCCACGGAGGTATCTCCCTCCTCCGTGGCGGCGCTTTTGTGCGTTGGGGAGGAGAGCTCGCCACGAAATCGGCCCATCTACTACGTCTAACCCCTTACCCCCAACCATGCCAAAAAACGCGAAAACAAAACCGCAGGTAGAACGCCTGTGGTTTTGTTCAAAACGAAGGTATGGTCAGGGGTATCGAGTCAAACGTAGTAGATGGGCCGATTTCGTGGCGAGCGGTTCCGGCTGATCCCTTGGGGACGGAGGAAAACGGATCATTTTGGTCCAGCGAGGCTGGCGGAGGCACTCGTGCAGGGCCGCCCGAACAAACTATGCCGGTTTACTACGACGAATTCGACATTCCCGACCATGGCTGCATTTTTCTAAATATTGCAAACGTTCTACCTGCGGTTTTGCAAGCGCGCAATTTGCTGTGGTCGGAGACGGGCGATTCATCGTAGTAAACCGGCATAGTTTTGAAATGGCATTAAATCGATAACAGCTATTTTGCTCTGCCGGAGCGGTTGGCCGTTGGGTAATTACCCTCGCAGATAGGCGATGGCGATTTGGGTGCGGTTGCGCAGGCCCATTTTGGCAAGGATTGAGCTGATGTGGTTGCGCACGGTGCCTTCGCCCATATAGGCGGTGGCGGCAATCTCCTTGTTGTCGAGGCCGCGGGCGATGAGCTCTGCGACTTCGAACTCGCGGTCGGTCAGGCTGACAAAGGCCGCGGGCCGGCGGGTCGTGCCGGCCTCGACGCCCGCCCCATCAAAGTTGATATCCTCGATCGCCTTGCCCTCGAGCACGCGTTTGCCATCCTGTCTCTTATACACATCTCCGAGCCCACGAGACCGTACT
>URSP01000182.1:0-2206 GCA_900550515.1 uncultured Collinsella sp.
TCCTCAAGCGCCACCTCGCCAGCTCCATCGTGCGCGATTTTGAGTACCTGCGCCTAGTGGGCTTTGGCGGCAAGCCGTGGGTCACGCTCGGCCAGAGCTACGGCGGCTTTTTGACGCTGAGCTATCTATCGCTCTTCCCCGAGGGCGTGGCGGCGAGCTTTACCTGCGGCGGCATCCCCCACGTGCCGGCGAGCGCCAGCGAGGTCTACGCGCACACCTTCCCGCGCATGGCCGCCAAGACGCAGCAGTATTACGACCGCTACCCCGCCGACGTCGAGCGCGTGGCAGCCCTGGCCGATGCGCTCGAGGCACAGAAGCCCGTGCTGCCCGACGGCTCGCCTATGACGGTCGAGCGCCTACAGCTCATGGGCAGCGACTTTGGCATGAAGCCGAGCTTTGAACGCATGCATTGGATTATCGATCACGCTTTTGTTGATGGCGACGGCACGCTGACCTGCAACGCCTCGGTATCTGACAGCCTTTTGATGCGCGCCTTCGAGCGCACCAACACGCGTACAAACCCGCTGTATTGGACACTGCAGGAGTTCATCTACGCCGACGGCGACACCATGCCCATTCGCTGGGCCGCAGCAGAGGAGAAGGCCCATCGCACCGAGTTCGACACGCTCGCGCGCCCGCTCATGTTTACCGGCGAGGCCATGTTCCCGTGGATGTTTGAGCAGATGCCCGAGCTTAAGCCATTTAAGCCCGCCATGGACCTGCTGATGGAAGACACCAGCTGGGACAAGATCTACGACCCGCAGCGCCTGGCGTGCAACGAGGTGCCCCTGCAGGCCGCGGTGTATTTCGACGACATGTACGTGGATTCGGGCCTGCAGCTCGATACGCTCAGCCGCGTGGGCAACTCGCACGCCTGGGTGACCAACGAGTTCGAGCACGACGGCCTGCACGGCAGTGTGGTGTTCAAGCGCCTCTTCGACGAAGCCCTCAACCGTGGAGACCTGCGTCAGATCTTCTAGTAAAGGAACGTCCCCGCCTGCCGGCACAATAGGAACGTCCCCAAGTGCCGGCACGAGAAAGACAGCGCTGCGGGAAACGATCCGCAGCGCTGTCTTTCTTTAGGCAAATACGATCAAGTTATCCCTGTGTATCGCCGGCTTCTCGGCCAGGTCTGCCAGCAGGCGGTTGCTGGCGATCTGGTCCTGGCGGCGGCCGGCAGCAAGCTCCAGCACGTCCGAATCGGCCTCGGCGATACCGCGGGCGACAACCATACCGCTCGGATCGCACACATCGAGCACATCGCCCTCGGCAAACTCGCCATCGACCTCGCGAATACCCACCGCAAGCAGGGAAGAACCACGGCTGACCAGCGCCTTCGCGGCACCGTCGTCAACCGTTACCGAGCCATGTGCCTTGTCACCCAGCGCGATCCACAGCTTGCGCGGCGCAATATCCAGGCGCTCCGCCGGCGGGTCGAACAAAGTGCCCACGCTCTCGCCGCGGGCCAGACGCACGAGCGCATCGGGTTCCTCGCCCGAGCAAATCACGCTCTGAATGCCGGCCGTCATCAAAATGCGGCTCGCGCGAATCTTGGTGATCATGCCGCCCGTACCCACCGAGGTCGAAGAATCGCCCGCCGAGGCGATAATCTTGGCATCGATCTTATGCACGACCGGGACAAACTCGGCCGTCGGATCCTCGTGCGGATTGGCGGTGTAGAGGCCGTCGATGTCGGACAGCGTCACGCACAGGTCGGCGGAAACCAGGCAGCTCACGAGGGCCGCGAGTGTGTCGTTGTCGCCGAACTTAATCTCGTCGACGGTGACAGTGTCGTTTTCGTTGACGACCGGCACCACGCCCAGCTCCACCAGGCGCAGCAGGGCGTCGCGCGCGTGCAGGTAGGACGTACGGCGCGCCGTGTCATGGCGCGTGAGCAGCACGAGCGAGGTGAGTAGGTCGCGCGCATGGAACTCCTCGTCGTAGGCCGACGAGATGATGCACTGGCCGGCCGAGGCGCAGGCCTGCAGGCTCGGCAGATCGCCAACCGGTTTACGGTCGAAACCCAGAACGGGATAGCCACAGGCAATGGCGCCGGAGCTCACCACGACCAAGCGCCAGCCGAGCTTGCGCAGGGCCGCGGCCTGATCGGCAAGCCCGCCGATAAAGGCGCGGTTGACCTTGCCGTCGGCGCCCACCACCGTGGACGAACCGATCTTTACCACCATCGTTTTATAAGAAGTCGTCA
>URSP01000183.1:0-2199 GCA_900550515.1 uncultured Collinsella sp.
CTTGCCCAGATGGAGCCGCTGCTTAAGTCGAGCAAGACGGCAGTTGATGCCCTTACCTCCAACCTTGTCGAAGTTGAGGCAGTCGTTCGCGACATTTCCGAGGTTACGGGCAGCATGGCCGAGGCCAGCAACGCTGTGTCGAGCGTGACCGACTCTGCGGCCGGTGCCGTGCAGAAACTCTTTAACAAGGTGAAGGCTCCCGCGGCCGACGCCGAGCGCAAGCTTTCCGCTGCCGAAGAAGCCGAGCAGCCGACCGAGCGTGTCCTGATTGGCGAAGCCGGGGACGATGTCGCTGCTGGTGACAATGATGCACAGAAGCCTGCTGCTAAAGCAGCCCAGTATTACACCTACACGCCCGCCGAGACCACCGAGGAGTCCTGCGATGAGTAGCGAAGCAACTTGCCCCATCACGCTGACTGTTGCCGGGGATCCGCGTCTGGCACGCCTTGTACGCATGACGGCGGCAAATGTCGGTACGCTGTGCTCCATGTCCGTCGATCGCATCGAGGACATCCGTATGGCTGCCGAGGAGGCCTTCATCTTTGGCTGCACGGCTGCTGATTCTGACGATATCTCGATCAAATTCGACGTCGACGAATCGCACGTGGGCATGACTTTTACCTTTGGTGACCAGGCGACCGTGGATGAGGATGACCAGGCTGCCGTGTATGCCGAGCTCATTTTGGCGAGCGTATGCGATTCCTACGAAAAGACTGCGGCGCCTCTGACGCTTTCCCTCGACCTCAAGGCGGATATCTAATATGACCGAACGTTCCCGGAGCGGTAAGACCGCTTGGGACAAGGAGAAAACCCGCGAGCTGTTTCGTCGCTATAAAGAGACCGGTGACCCGGACGCACGCGAGCAGCTCGTCATGTCCCATATGAATCTGGTAAGGTTTCTTGCCAACAAATTTAAGAATCGCGGCGAGCCACTCGACGACCTCATGCAGGTCGGCTATCTGGGTTTGCTCAAGGCTATCGACCGTTTTGATCCCGAGCGCGGACTCGAGTTCACGACGTTTGCAACACCCACTATCCTGGGCGAGATCAAACGCCATTTCCGCGACAAGGGCTGGAGCGTGCGCGTACCGCGTCGTCTGCAGGAGCTCTCGGCCAAGGTCAACCAGGCTACCGATAAGCTCACCAACGAGCTACAGCGCTCGCCTAAGGTTGAGGAAATCGCTGAGTACTTGGACGTGACGGTCGATGAGGTGCTGGAGGCCATGGAATCGTCTTCGGCATATACCTCGGTGCCCATCGAGGCTCCTGGCGCGTCCGATTCCGACGATGCCCCCTCGATTCTCGACCGCTACGCCGACGACGACAACGAGCTCGACTTTACCGATGACCGCCTAGTGATTGAAGAAACTATTCGCGATTTCTCGCCGCGCGAGCGCGAGGTTATCGAGCTACGCTTTGTGAAGGGCATGACCCAGATCGAGATCGCCAAGAAGCTGGGCATTTCGCAGGTGCAGGTCTCGCGCCTGCTGCGCCGTACTCTTAAGAAGATTCAGGACAAGATCGATCCCGACGGAGTGATGGTTCGTTCATGAGTGAGCACACCCAACAAACCGACCGCACGCTGCGCGATACCCGTATTCTGACGCTTCGCATTTGGGCCGTCGTCGGCTGCATTGTCATCGCTGCCGTCATCTTTAACCTTATGGGTATCCTTGCTCCGGTTATCGAGTTTCTCGCTGTCGGTTCCATCATCGCTTTTGTGATGTCGCCGATCACCAACTGGCTCGAGCATCACGGCGTCAACCGTGGCATTGGTTCGCTCATCGCGCTGATCGCGGTCGTTGCCGTGCTCGTTGGTGTTGTCTGCATCTTGTCGCCGATTCTCTTTGGCCAGATCATGGAAGTCCTGAGCCGTCTGCCTGAGCAGCTTCGAGTTGCGGGCGGCGATCTCAACGAGTTGATCTCGCACGCCAAGACGCTCAACAACACGCCGCTTAAGGAGTATCTGGACGACAATCTTTCTTCGCTCGTTACCTTGGCATCGAAGTATGTGTCTCAGATTGCCGCTGAGCTCGGTCGCGGTGTATTCCCGCTCATTACCAATACGGCCTCGCAGCTGTTCGTCATCTTTCTTGGCTTGGTGCTTGCCTATTGGTTGGCCTGCGACTATCCCCGTATGCACCACGAGGTCTGCACCATCATTGGTCAGGAAAAGGAGACCTCGTACCGCTTTATGGT
>URSP01000184.1:0-2186 GCA_900550515.1 uncultured Collinsella sp.
TCGATATGCACGCCGTCGCCCGCATTGAGCACCCATCCGCAAATGCCATGCGCCATGGCCTCGCGATACACAAACGGTCGCATGCCAACGCCCTGCACAATGCCCGTTACATGGATATGCGCATGCCGCATGCGACCCTCCTTCGTTGAAATGTGTGCTGTTACAGCCCCAGGCTCTGCTTGGTGGCGGCGCACGTGAGCTCGCCGTGCTTAACGCCGCGCAGGCCCAGCAGGCGGTCGGCTAGTTCGTAGACGCGCTCGCCGCGACCCTTGAGCGCCAGAATCTCCAAGCAGTTGTGGTGATCCAGATGCACGTGCATGGTCGATACGATCTCGTTGGTGTAGTCGTGCTGTACCTCGTCCAGGCGGCGCGTCAGATCGCCGGTGTGATGGTCGTAGATCATAGTGAGCGACCCGATAACGTGCTCATCGGGCGTGCGCATCTGCTCTTTGGCGATCGAGGCGCGAATCAGGTCGCGCACGGCCTCGGATCGGTTGGCCACGTCGCCGCGGCGTGCGATCTGCTCGTCAAAACGGCGCAGCAGGTCGTCGGGTGCGGTAACCGAAAAACGGACCAGCTCGGAGCCGGAGCCACTACAGTGGCAGCCCGCGTCACCGTCCGCCCCGTGCGGGTGCTCGTGCTCGTACCCGCAGCCGTGCTCGTGTTCGGCCACCTTACACCAGCTTCACGGAGCCGACGGAGTTGTGGTCGGCCTCGATGGCTTCCTCGTAGCCCTCGAGTGCGTCGTGGGCCTCGTGCAGCGCGGCCATGGCGGCCTCGAGCTTGGCGCCGATGCGCTCCATGTCAAAATTCTCGGTCGCATGCAGCAGCTGATGGCTCCACTCGTGAGCGAGCTCGATGGTGTCGTCGACCTGCTTGACGCTCATGGCAAGCTGGCTCATGTTCATTCCAACATCATGCATGGGAAATCTCCTTTTGTATGGGGCAGTTCAGTGGTTCAGATTTTACTACGCCCGCTCTGCGTGCAGCTGCATAAGAAAACGGGTACGAGTCTGTGCGACCCGCACCCGTTCACTGGGGGCTGTTTGTGACTACCATACTATCCGTGGTTGGACTCGGTGCATCTAGAAGTCCGGCGAGCGGTGCAAAAGCGCTCATAGACGGCGGGTAAGTAACAAGCGTATTACAGATGCTTCTCCAGCAGCGCCTGCAGCCTCGCCTTGGGCAGAGCGCCGACCGAGCGGTCAATTTCCTCGCCGTTCTTAAAGACAATCAGCGTGGGGATGCTCATGACGCCATATTTCATGGCCAGGTCCTGGTTGTCGTCGACGTTGCACTTGGCAACGGCAAGTTTGCCAGCCAGCTCGTCTGCCACCTCGTCAACGATGGGCGAGAGCGATCGGCAGGGCCCGCACCAGGGCGCCCAAAAATCGACTAGCACGGGCAGGCCGTCGTTAACGATGGAATCGAAGTTCTCGGGGGTAATCTGCTTAATGTCAGCCATGGTGACCTCCATAATGCGACGCGGCTCAGCCGCGTAAAACTCAGTACGACCGTGCTTATACCCAGCCGCCCGCAAAGCAACCACTCGCGGGCGGCTCTTTTATATAATGGTGGGCACGCAAACGATTGGAGAGCGCATGCCCACGTCACAAAGCCAGAAAAAAGAAGCCATCGCCCAGGCGACCGAGCAGGAGCTCGCATCGCTCGCGGGCCGTGGCGTGCGTATCGCGGGCAACGCGTGCTCGCCGATCGTGCTGGTCAAAGGCGATTTGGACGAGGCCGAGCGTTCGGGTGGCGAGCTTGCCGCCGGCCCGGATGGCGCGGCGTTGCGCAAGGCGCTTGGGGCCATCGGCTACGCGCCCGAGGATTTTTGCGTGCTGGCAAGCGTCGCCGGCGTGGGTGACGGAGCGGTCGCGGTGGGCGAGACTCTGCCGTGCGAGCTGTTCCGCGAGGCGCTTGAGGCTTTGGACCCCGAGGCAGTGCTACTGCTCGACAACAACGCGGCTGACGCCATGCGCGAGACCTACGCCGATATGCTCGTGGCGATCGATGACTTCGACACCGCCATGCTCAAGCCCGGCCTGGTCGCCCATGTGCAGGGCCGCCGCGTGCTCGCGCTCGACGGCTTTGAGGCGGCACTCACCGACAGGGCCGCTAAGCAGCGCATGTGGGCATACATCAAGCAGCTGACCCCGGCGGCCGCTCCGCTGTAGCGGATTGGC
>URSP01000185.1:0-2186 GCA_900550515.1 uncultured Collinsella sp.
AGCTAAAGACCTGCGTTTTGCCTGCATAACGGGTGTATGCGGGCAGATGCAGAATCTTTTCGGTATCGCGCATAAAGGCCGGACGCATGAGCGTGCCCTCATCTGCGACCCGATCGACACGTCGGATGACCTGGTCGTCACTGCATCGATAGGGATTAACGACACCCGAGGCGCGGTCGGCGGCGATACACTCGGCCAGCTTGGGCGACAACGCCGCAGGAATGCGATCCATACGCGCCTTGATGGCGGCTGTCTGTTGATTGATTGCCATGGCATGCTCCTTAAAAAGGGCGCGCAAACGGTTACAGCGTACTACCCACGACCTCGATTATGGCAAATATCGGCACCAAAAACGGCAGCAATGGCAGGGAGCGTGATTTTGCGATGAGACAGACGGCGGCAAGGGTCAGGAGCGCAACTGCAAACGCGACGACGCCACCCAGAGGATCGAGGGTGCAAAGGGCAAAGAGCGCCTTGGCGTCCCCCATGCCAATGCCGGAAGCATGGCGAATACGACGCCAGAGCGACTCAGTAAGCACAAGGGCAAGATAGACGATGACCGCAAGACCGGCGTGGTCAAGTGCCGTGTTAATGCCCCTGTCGAGCCAAACGCCTGCAAACGCCGCCACGGCACACGCGCCGGCAAGCTCATTGGGAAACCGCCGCTCGTGGGCATCAATCGCCGCGCCGGCAAAGATGCAAATCCAAAATGGAATATAGACCATCAAACACCTCCTTGGGCGGCAGCTCAAACGCAAAAACCACCACAAAGGTGCTGTCCCTTTGTGGTGGTTTTGATGCTGGTTATTTGGCGCCTTGCATGACCTCGTCGAGGGTAACGCTTACGGCGTGCTGTGTCGGCACCCAGTCGACCTTTAGGAACAGAGCAGCCACCGTAATGGGGATATAGCTGAACATAAAGATCGGGAAGGTAAACAGGTTGGTCACCAGACGCCACTTTTGCGCGCAGTGAATATGCTTGTACTCAAAGATGGTCGTAAGGAGCGCCAGGATAAAGAAGGTCAGGTACATCATCGCGAAGGTCATAATGAGCGAGGCGGCACAAGCCTGCATCTCGACCTCGGTGGCCAAGAAGCCGTGCGAAAGTCCGCCCACGATGAGGAATGTCGCATTGGCGAGCATCGAGATCAGCGACAGCAGCATGCCGGGCGCGATCGTCATAAACATGTCATAGGCGGCAAAGCGATGGTAGCGGAAGGTCGATTTGACCAAGTGCTTACCGTAGGTAAAGAATACCTGGTAGAAGCCCTTAGTCCAACGCATACGCTGTTTCCAGGACGCCTTAAACGTCACGGGCTGTTCGTCAAAGAACTCCGCCGGCGCATAACCGATGCGAATGCCGTGAATGGCGCAGAACGTGGTGAACTGAATATCCTCGGTCAGCGTGTGGAACTGCCAACCGTGCATGCCCTCGATAACACTGGCGGAGATGAGGTAGCCCGAACCCGAGACGGCGCAAGACGTCTTGCAGATGTTGCGCGCGTTGTTGAGAAAGCGCGCCTCGCGCAGATACCACGTGGCATTAGCCGCCGAGATCCACGAGCTGCCGAAGTTCTTGGAGTTACGATAGCTCGTGACCACATGGAAGCCCTGGTCAAAGGCATCGTTCATCTTGGACACGTAATCGCGGGAGATAACGTTATCGGCATCGAAGATAAAGTAGCCTTCAAACGTGTCGGGATACTCGTTAAGGATACGGTCGAAACCAAAGTCCATGACCCAGCTCTTACCCTTGCGGGCCAGGTCGTTGCGCTCATAGACAATGGCGCCCGCCTCGCGGGCAAGCTGTGCCGTATTGTCGGTGCAGGCATCGGCGACCACGAAGACCTCGATGAGCTCGGACGGATAATCCTGATCCTTGATGGAGCGAACGAGGTTGGCGATCACGGCCTCCTCGTTATGTGCCGCGATAAAGAAGGCATAGCGGTGAAGCTTCTTAGCCTTGGGAGGCGCGACCTCGCCACGAAGAGCGCCGATGACAAAGAAGACCACCTGGTACAGAAAGCAGACCGTGAGCAGCGTGACGACAATCTGGTTGAAGATCACGATGGGTGTGTTGGTTTGTAAAAAGGCGAGCATGCAGGCTCCCAGCAACGCGTTACGTAAACAATCGTATATCTGTCTCTTATACACATCTCCGAGCCCACGAGACCGTACTAGATCTC
>URSP01000186.1:0-2181 GCA_900550515.1 uncultured Collinsella sp.
GGTTTGTCAGATGGACGTTGATGTGGTCCGCGCGCCCAATCATGCCGAATGTATCCGGTGCGGAAAGTGCATCGGGGCCTGCCCCGTCGATGCCATCAGCTATCGCTATGGCCTGGATGTGTCGGCGGAAAAGCTTCCCTTGACCGCCGATAAAAAGTAAACAAGCTTCGACAAAACGGAGGAATGACTATGAAGCTTTCTAAGATTGCGGCCCTGTTTATGGTGCCGGTATTGGCCTTGTGCCTTGTGGCATGTTCGGCGCCCGGTGGCAATGCGAGCGAATCTGCGAGCTCCGATTCTAAGATCGCAGAACTCACTGCGCAGAAGCCGGCCAATGCCGACGAGGCCGCCGAGTTGTATGCAAAACTCATGCAGAAGGAGAACGAGATCTTTTCGAGTGATAACGCGCTGTGGGAAAAGGTATTCAACGCGGCAAATAAAGACTCGACAATGATTGAGGACGGCAGCAATTACGGCGATTTCCTGCTCAAGACCATCGACGGCGCCAAGGATGAGTTCACGGCGGATGAGCTCAAGACGCTCAAGGCCGGTGCGCAGCAGATCAAGGTGATCGAGGACAAGCTCGAGAGCCTGGAGAAGGAGTTCCCCGGCTGTGGAAGCACGCCGAGCTCAGGCGAGAGCGTCGACGCTTCGACCGCTGGCATGACGGCTGGTGCCAATGCTTCGAGCGAGGCGACGAAGTTCCCCAGCTTTACGGGCAAAGACCTGGATGGCAACGACGTGAGCAGCGACGAGCTGTTCGCTAAGAACAAGGTCACCGTCATGAACTTCTGGTTCACTACTTGTAAGCCGTGCGTGGGCGAGCTGGGCGATCTTGAGAAGCTGAATCAGGAGCTTGCCGAGAAGGGCGGCCAGGTCGTGGGCGTCAATTCCTTTACGCTCGATGGCAACAAGGGCGAGATTGCAGATGCCAAGGACGTGCTGAGCAAGAAGGGCGTGACATATAAGAACATCTGGTTCAAGTCGGATAGCGAGGCCGGTAAGTTTACGTCAAATTTGTTCTCGTTCCCGACAACGTATGTCATCGATCAGAATGGCAACATCGTAGGGGATCCAATCGTGGGAGCCATCAGCTCCGCCGAGCAGCGCGCAGCACTCGACAAGCTTATCGACCAGGCGATTGCGAATAGCGAGCAGTAAAAACCGCGTAAAGCATAGCGAGGATCGTGTGTCGCTGTGCGAAGTAGTCTGCTGCCTTTCAAGATAAGCTCCACCATATAGAGGTCCCGCTCGGGACCTCTTCTTTTGGGCGCCGTCCCGTTCGTTTTTTGGCGCGGTTTGTTACATTCCTCACTGGCGTCGGCAAAAAATGGGGATAGAGTAGGACAAAAGCGTCGAATACGAACGGCGGAGGAGAGCGGGCAGGGTGCCTGCGCAGGAGAGGTTGCCGTCCATGCTGGAGCTCAAAGGTATTTGCAAAAGGTACGTTACGCAGTCGTTTACGCAGGTAGCGCTCGACAGCGTGAGCCTGTCTTTTCGCGATAACGAGTTCGTGGCCATTCTGGGCCCCTCGGGCTCGGGCAAAACTACGATGCTCAACGTTATCGGTGGGCTCGATCATTTCGATTCTGGCGACTTGCTCATCGATGGCATATCGACCAAGGACTTCCACGATCGCGATTGGGACGCCTACCGCAATAACCGCATCGGCTTTGTGTTCCAGAGCTATAACCTCATTCCGCATCAGACCATTTTGGAAAACGTGGAGCTGGCGCTCACGCTCACGGGCGTGGGACATGCCGAACGCCGCCAGCGTGCGCGCGAGGCGTTGGAGAAAGTCGGCCTGGGCGAGCATGTTAACAAGCGCCCGAGCCAGCTTTCGGGTGGACAGATGCAGCGCGTGGCGATTGCCCGTGCCCTGATCAACGACCCCGAGATCGTGCTGGCAGACGAGCCGACCGGCGCCTTGGATTCTACAACGTCCGTGCAGGTCATGGACTTGCTCAAGGATGTTGCACGCGACCGCCTGGTCATCATGGTCACGCACAATCCCGAGTTGGCATACCAATACGCCACGCGCATCGTTAACCTGGCGGATGGCAAGATCACCGACGATTCCGATCCTTTCGATGTCGCTGACGCCACGCGCCGCGAGGCCAAGCCTACGCGCAAAACCTCGATGAGCTTTGTGACGGCGCTGGGGCTTTCTGCCCGAAACCT
>URSP01000187.1:0-2148 GCA_900550515.1 uncultured Collinsella sp.
CAGCCATGACGGCGACCTGCGCCAAGTGGGTTACGACAATCACCTGATGCGTAGCAGCGAGATCTGCCAGCACGCTCGCGAGGGCTCGCGCGGTAGAGCCGCCGACACCGGCATCGACCTCATCAAAAACCAGCGTGTCGACGCCGTCCGCGTTACCGAGGACAACCTTGCTCGCCAGCATAACGCGGCTCAGCTCGCCGCCCGACGCAATGCGGCGCAGGGGGCGCGGCGTCAATCCGGCACCGCTGCGGTACAAAAGCTCATAGCTCGAAGGGCCCGCCGGCGTCCACTCGGCACGCGGAAGATCGCGCGACTCCCAAACGAGCTCGGCGCCGCCCATCTCCAGGCGCGCCATCTGACGGCCAACCTCGTGACAAAAACGCGGGGCTGCGGTATTGCGTGCGCGCTTAAGTGCCTTAGCAGCAGCAAAAAGCTCGCGTTCGGCGCTTCCGAGTGCCTCGCGTGCCTTCTTGATCCGCTCATCGCCATCATCGACCAGGGACAACAGCTCTTGTGAGCGATCGCGCATGGCAAAGACATCGTCCATGGTGGGCCCCCACTGACGCAGCAAGCCCTTAAGATCGGAATAACGCTCGCGCATACGAGCCAGCTCGCGCGGATCGAAGGCGACCCCATCGCGATAGGCGCGCAGCTCGTTAGCACAATCCTCGAGCGAGATGCAGGCATCCGAAAGCGCATCGGCGATGTCGCCCAGCTTGCGATCGACGGTAGCCATACGGGAAAGCTCGGCCACGGCACTGTTCACGGCATCGAGCGCTCCCCCTTCAGCTGCAAGCGATGCATGGGCATCGTTGGCCGTGGCCACCAACACCTCGGCATGCTCGGAGCGCGGCAACAGCTCCTCGAGCTCCTCATACTCACCCGGCTTGGGGTCGACCTCGGTGATACGCTCGAGAGCAAAACGCGCTTCCTCGACGCGACTCCCCTGCGCGCGTGAGGCTTCCTCCACACGGCGAAGCTCCTTGGCGGCGGCACGCGAAGCCTTAAAGCAGGTGCGATACTTCTCGAGCGCCTCAAGCGCCGCGCGCCCAGCCCAAGCATCGACCATGGCAACGTGGTGCGCCGGGTCGAGCAGGCGCTGGTGCTCGTGCTGACCGCAAAGATCCATCATCACACCGACGCGCTCCGAAAGTTCGCGCACGCTGGCGATGCGGCCGTCAATTTTTACACGGCTGCGGCCCTCGGCAGAAAGGCTGCGCTGCACGGTGAAGCCCTCCGTGTCGTGCGGGCCATCAAACAGGCGCGCCTCGACGCTGGCAAGTGCCTCGCCCTCGCGCACCGTCGATGAATCCGCGCGCTCACCCAAAATGAGCTTGAGTGCCGAGAGCAGTGCGGTCTTACCGGCGCCGGTTTCTCCGGTCAAAACCGTAAGGCCCGTGCTCGGAACCAACGTCGCCTCGCGAATGAGTGCAATGTTGGAAACCTGCAGCTCATCGATCATGACGCACTCCGTAGAACACGCGGCTCACCGAGTTATAGAAACTCTCGGGGCCATAATCCAGCAGCAGAACATCGCCGGGACCGCGACGCACAGCCACGCTCTCGACCGTGCCATCGCAGGTAATAAACTGTCCGTCGATAGCGATGGCAGGCACACTCGGGCGGTCGTCGGACATAAAGATCTCGATGACATCGCTCGGCGAGGTCAAGAAGGCGCGGGCCTGAATGGTGTGCGGCGCGATGGGCACGCAAACCATACCCGTGTAATCGGGGCTCACGATAGGGCCGCCGGCGGAAAGCGCATAACCGGTGGAGCCAGTCGCCGTCGACACGACGACACCGTCACCGCGCAGGCGATCGATATGATGGCCGGACACCGTGATGTCAAACTCGACCATATCGGACAGGGGTCCGCGTGTGAGCGCCATGTCGTTGAGGGCGAACGAACGCACGACATCCTTCGTGCCGTCTTCGCGCACCGAGACGATATCGGCGGCGATGGTGGCGCGGCGGCTCACATGGAGCTCGCCGGACAGGGCATCGCTCACGACCTGCAAAATGTCGCGCTCCTCGGGGCTCGCGGCCGTCAAAAAACCTAAATGACCATAGGAAAGACCCAAAATGGGGATCTCGCGGTAGTTGAGAATGCGGGCCGCGCGCAGCAGCGTGCCGTCGCCGCCGAGCGTA
>URSP01000188.1:0-2095 GCA_900550515.1 uncultured Collinsella sp.
GAGGAATGGCCCAGCTCACCGTTGTATTCCAGGTCAAACCGGGCTTCTTCCTGATACGCATCGCAAACTGCATACGGCATCCCCGAGATTGCCTGCGCGCGGTCATCGAACTCGATCTTGTAGTCGGTCTTAAAGGGACCGCAGGCAAATCCGCCATAGGAAAACGGAAGCGAAAACATGGCAAGCATGATGCACTCCATGGGTGAGCGCAGGTTTTCTGACAGGTAGGGACACAGGCGTAGCAGTTGTTTGGCCGCACTCCCCTTGCATGCCGCAAGGTAATCTGTCAGGCGATCGGGCGTCAGCACCGGCTCGACTTCAAAGTAGCCCACGTCTGCCGGTTGGTCCTTATCCTTTGCAAGTCTATTCGCAACAGGCGAGGTGTAGGGAGGCAGATACTTCCCGCGATCGCTTAGTGAAATCTTGGAACACAGTTCCTGGGCCAGTGCAAACGCCTGGATACAGCCGACCTCGCGGGCGACGGCAACACAAAGGGCCTCGGGAGATAGGCTGTACACCCCCGGTTCC
This sequence comes from uncultured Collinsella sp., assembly GCA_900550515.1. Classification (GTDB taxonomy): domain Bacteria; phylum Actinomycetota; class Coriobacteriia; order Coriobacteriales; family Coriobacteriaceae; genus Collinsella. The sequence goes on from URSP01000188.1 coordinate 529, forward strand.
ACCTCTAGAATCGAGCCGACAGGCAACCCGGAACACACGGACCAGCCCACGCCAGGCATGCGGCGGCGCTGCGCCGCAGATCCCACCAGCAAGCACAGATCTTCTTGCACCTCGCCGCTTTTGGCTCCAATTCGCACCAGGTCGGGAAGATAGATATCCTCGGTCGAAGGCGATGACGTACACAGCACGCGGCGCTCTTCATCGGGATTGAGGTCCTTCCAGCCGATGTAGCCCATCTGCCGGCGCTCGGCTCGAATCATGCGCAACGCCGAGGCGCCCGTCAGGATCACGGAAGCCGCTAGCTGCTCTTTTGTCGGTTTGTTGCACTGCCTGATTGTTACCGCCACACGAATCACCCCTACCAAACGCGTGCGATAGCGAGGCCATCAACGGCCGCGGCACCAGCGCGCTTGAGTTCCGCCGAAGCCGCTGCCATCGTCGCACCCGTGGTGATAACGTCGTCGATAAGCAGCAGGCGGCGGCCCCGCACGTCCTCAACGGTCTCGTACATGCCTCGGGCGCGTTCACGGCGTTCTTCACGACCGAGTTCACGCTGGTCGCCATGGCCGTACTTAACGAGAGCGTCGAGCAGCGGAACACCCGACAGCTCACAAAATGGGCGCGCGATGGCTTCCATATGATCGAAGCCGCGTCGCCGAAACGCCGCCGCCGTCGCGGGCACAAACACCACTGCATCGGCGTCGGACAACACACCGCCGTAGCGTTCGGGTGCCGCGGCCTGGGCATGTAAGGCGGTGTCGTATAGCAGCTCTGCCAGATACGGCGCCAGGCGTCGCTCGCCCGCGTCTTTGTACGCTTTAATGATCCTCGGGAGCGGATGCGTGTAAACGGCACATGCCAGGCACCGGTCGAGTGCTTCGGCCATCGCCGAGGATGTACCCTCGACCGAGCACTCGGTGCACAGCAAGTCTCCAAACGGGGCGCCGCATCGAGTGCAGCTATGCCGCGGGTCGATGAGCGCAAGCGCCGCCAAGCAGTCTTGGCAAATAAGCGCGCCGGAGCGCTCGCAGCCGGCGCATCGCGTGGGCGACAACGCCTCAAGCGTCTCGTGCGCCGCCCGCTCGGCAAACGGTAGCAATTCGTCCGCAAACGGTAGGATGCCGGGACCTTGCAGGCATCCCAACACATTCAAATGTCTCTTCACGACACAACCCTCCCTACGCTCGGTCGCAGGGAGGGTCGTTGATTCAGCGCTATGGTACCCCGACGCGTTTGGGGTCAGGCAGGTTAAATCCGTTTGCGGGCGCTATTCGCCGGTGGGCGGTTGCGGTGCGGACGAGTTTTGGGTCGAGCCCTCGCCACCATCTTGACGCGGCTTGCGGGAACGACGACGGCGACGGCGCTTCTGGCCCTGGTCGGCCGAACCCTCGCCACCACGATCTTCGCGCGACTCGCGTTCGTCGCGAGCAGCGCCGCGCGCGGCCTTGGCAGCCGCCCCTCCGCCATCTCCAGGGCGACGGCGCGTGACCTTGACCTCGCCATCCGAGACCTGATCGGCCACGGAGGGCACCGAGGGCTTTTGCTGCGTGCCCGAGGAATGGCGACG
>URSP01000189.1:0-2060 GCA_900550515.1 uncultured Collinsella sp.
GCGTTTTCGCGCGGAGCCCCGCAAAAGCCCAGCGGATAGATCTGATAGAACGTCGTCTCGTATGCCCACATAACAGCCTCCCGGTAAGCTCAACACAACGACATCCATTGTATGCCCAGCTTGTATCCTCTCCCCCAAAATAAGTTGCGGTGGAATAGTTCCTGTCTGGGCCTTCAGAAGCCTTAAACAGGAACTATTCCACCGCAACTGATGAGGGGACGTGATTAGGCGACGGGCTTGGCGCGGCGGATGGCCGGAAACAGAACGGTGATGGCGAGGATGACGCCCACGACGGCAATCGCCCCGCCCACAAAGCCGATCCAGGCGATACCGGGACCCGAAACCACGGCTCCGCCGATCGCGGTACCCGTGCCGATACCGAGGTTGAACAGGCCCGAGAAGATCGACATGGCGACGGCCGACGAATCTGCCGGCGTGTGCTTGATGAGCTCGGCCTGAAACGCCACGTTAAAGGCCGTGGCGCAGCAACCCCACAGTGCGCAGACGGCAAGCACTGTCACGAGCGACGATGCGGCCGGCCCCATGAGCAGCAGGGCCACCGGCACGCCGGAGAGCGTAATAGCCAAGAACGGGAAGCGATGCCCGTCGAACAGGCGGCCAAACAGCCAGCTTCCGAGCAGACCAGAGCAGCCAAACGCCGTCAGCGTCATGGTGATGGCGCCCGCATCGACGTGCGCGACCTGCGCCAGGAAGGGCTCGATATAGCTGTAGCTTGCGTAATAGCCGGTCGCCATGAACACCGTGACCACATAGAGCGCGATGAGGAACGGGTTCTTGAGCAGCTCGGGCAGCTGCTTGAGCGTAAAACGCTCGCCCGCTGGCATGGTGGGGAACACCGTGGCCTGGTAGACGACCGCGACAGCAGACAGCGCCCCGACCACGGCAAACGTCATACGCCAGCCCACGGCCAGGCCAATGGCGCGGCCGAGCGGCAGGCCGAAGATCTGTGCGATGGAAGAGCCCGTGGCGATCATGCTGATGGCGAGCGCCCCGTGGCGTGTGTCAACCAGGCGCGACGCCATAATCGAAGCGACCGACCAGAACACGGCGTGCGCGCAGGCAACCACCAGGCGCGCGCAGACTAAGATGGGATAGGTCGGTGCCAAGGCGGACAGGAACTGGCCCAGCGAGAACACGGCAAGCACGCCCAGCAGCATCCGCTTGAACTCGAAGCGCGAGGCAAACACCATGAGCGGCAACGACAGCAGCATGACGCCCCAGGCGTAGACCGAGATCATGATGCCCGCCTGGGCCTCGGTGAGCGAGAACGACGCGGCGATATCAGTCAAAAGGCCGATGGGCATAAACTCCGACGTGTTGAACACGAACGCACAGCAGGTGAGCCCGACGAGTGGGAGCCACTGCCTGAGCGTGATGCCGTCTTGCCTTGCCTGACTCATATATAACGTCTCCAATCATTTTGAGCGGAGGCGATTATATAGCAACGGCCCCGCATCCGTCAGCAACAGATGCAGGGCCGAAAACAATTCGATACATAGAGGTTGTGCCGTCACTAAATAACTAAGCCAACCCCAGCAATATACCAGCCGAATGCACGACAAACGCCACGATCCAGGCGACCGTCACCTGAAACGCGAACACGGCCACGGCATAGCGTGCGCCCAACTCGCTCTTGACGGCGCCGATGGACGCCACGCACGGCGGGTACAGCAGCGTAAAGACCAGGAACACGTAGGCGGTAAACGGCGAAAACATGGCTGACAGTGCCGCGGGAGAGGTTGCGCCCAAAAGCACCGTGAGCGTCGAGATGACGCTCTCCTTGGCAATGAGTCCGGTGACGAGCGCCGTCGAGGCGCGCCAGTCGCCAAAGCCGAGCGGGGCCAACACCGGCGCGATGATGCTGCCGAGGCCCGCAAGGAGGCTTTGCGACTGGTCGGCGACCACGTTAAAGCGGATATCGAACGTCTGCAGGAACCAGATGACCACCGTAGCGGCAAAGATAATAGTAAAGGCCTTGGTGATGAAGTCCTTGGCCTTATCCCATGCCAGCATCACCGTCGTCTTGACGCTCGGCAGGC
>URSP01000190.1:0-2041 GCA_900550515.1 uncultured Collinsella sp.
CGGGCAGGCAGTTTACGGCGCTCGCCAACCTGATCGAGCGTATGAAAGCCGCCGACGAGGGCACCGCTTCCAAGACTGAGTGGTGGCCCGCGCCGGAGCTTACCGACTGGATCTACAGTCCGCTTTCGGGCGCTGATGCCGTCAATGCCCGTACCTTCGATAAGAATATGCGTCTCTCGCGCAGCAAGACTACCGCGGGCGTCAAGAGCCTGCTGCAGAGCGTGCAGGGCCAGGTCAGGGGCACGCGCAAGGCCGCCAGTGATGATAACTGGTTTAAGAACGTGCCGTGCGTGGTCTCGGACGTGTTCCAGGCGCTGTGGCGCGACAAGCCCGTGACGGCGCTCAAGGCCATGCTCGCCGTCGCCGAGGCGTTGCCCGATCGCGCCTTTGGAGGCCTTGACGGTCAGGCTCGTCGCCAGGCGGAGACCGCCCTGCTGCGACATGCCATCGACATCCTTATGAACGACGCCCGCGCGCTCGACGTGTCGCAGGCGGCGACCGTGCCCGTGCTCGACGGCGTTCGTACCAAGGTGGACAAGCGCAGCACCGCATACGATTACGTGACCTACGAGGTCGACCGCACGCCGCGCGCCCAGGTGCGCTTTGCGTCACTTGCCGATGCGGCAGCCCTGCGCCCCGCCAGCTACGATGCCGTGCTGTTTGCCGACGTCGACCTGGACAGTTATCCGCTCTCACATGAGGAGGGCCCGCTGGCCACGCTGACGGCCGAGTTAGATCGCAGCGGTGTGACGCTTGAGCCCGCCGCCTTGTTGCGCGTGCGCTTTGGCCGTGCAATGCAGGCGGCGAACGGTCCGGTCGCGCTCGCCCGTGTGACCCACGATCGTCAGGCACGCGAGTGCTATCCGGCGGCCGTGTGGACCGAGTTGCGGGCACATGCCGAGGCCGCTGGCGCTGTCAAGCCCACGCGCGTGGGCGAGGGCGATATCATCGCCGACTTTGATTCCGCGGCAGGCGAAGGTCTTAGGCGCGAGCGCGTGACCTGCGAAGCTCCTCAGCATCTGAGCGATGAAGCCATTCCGTATCTGGTCCTGCGCCGTCGCGATGGTGAGGGCGAGGATGCGCTGCTGGTGCCGCGCCTGACGTCTGCCTCGCAGATCGAGGCCTATTCGACCTGCCCGCTATGCTGGTTCGTCTCGTACCGCGTGAAGCCTCAGTCGATCGACGCCGGCTTTGGCAATATGGAGAAAGGCAACTTTGTCCACGACGTGCTGGAACACCTGCACGCCCGTCTGCCCCAGGAGGGCATGGAACGTGTGACGCCCGAGAACCTGCCACGTGCTCAGGAGCTGCTGCGCGAGGTCTTTGACGAGACCTTGGCCGAACATGCCTCCAAGCGTGGCAACGAGGGCCCGCTCGTGCCGCTCTCTCCGGTAGAGGAGCGCCAGGTGGCCGAGATTCTGCCGCAGCTGGAGGGTGTGCTTGCCTATGAAGCCGAGGCGCTGACGCCTTTTGCTCCGCGCTACCTGGAGTTTGCCTTTAACGATCTTAACGTTGAGTATGCCGGCTGGCCGCTCGGCGGGCGCATCGACCGCGTGGACGTGGACGCCGAGAATCGTGCCGTGGTGATCGACTACAAGCATCGCACGGGCGTTGAGGAGTTTAAGCTCGCCGACCCTACGGTGCGCGACGAGGAATCGGGTGAGGCCGCCATCGACGACCCGCGCTGGTTGCCGCCACATACCCAAACGCTCATCTACGCCCAGGCCATGCGCCGGGCGCTGGATCTGGACACCCGCGCGGCACTCTACTTTTCGACCAAGGGCGGCAAGCCGGCGTTGCGCGGTGCCGCGAGCGCCGAGCTGCTCGAGGAAGAGCGCGGCGACGGTCGCATCCCGGGCCTTAAGAAAGGCTTCCCCGGCGAGGGTGGCAGCATGGACTTCGACGCCCTGCTCGATCGCGTGGAGGCCGGCATCGCCGAGCGCCTGCGCGAGCTCGAGGCGGGCAACGTTGCCGCCGTCGACCCGGCGTCGGCTCAGGCCGCGCATGCGCGCTGCTCGTATAACCACGAAGGAACGTTTGT
>URSP01000191.1:0-2039 GCA_900550515.1 uncultured Collinsella sp.
GTGTGCCCCAGCTGCGGTTTCTACAAGGACCGCGAGGTTATCGTTACCGAGTAACGGTATACTCTGGATGCGATGCCGTTCCAAATGGAACCACAATGGCCGGCTCAATGAGTCGGCCATTTTTGTATAAGGAGCATGTATATGAGTAACGTTCACGTTTGTGTAGACGTTGTGGGCGGAGACGAGAAACCTCAGGTTGTTCTCGATGGTATCGAGGCTGCGCTTGCCGCCGATCCCGATATCGAGGTCTTGGCAGCTGGCCCCGCCGAAATCGTCAATCCCTTTGCAGCTTCCCATGCACGTGTTGAGGCCCTTGAGGCACCTGACGTTATCGCCATGGATGACGATCCCATTCGCGCCGTGATGACCAAGCGTAAGTCGTCGATCGTGCTTTCTTGCCGCGCCATTAAGAAGGGCAACGCGGATGCGTTCTTCTCCGCCGGCTCGACCGGTGCCATGACCGCCGCTGCCACCGCCTACGTGACGCCGTTTAGGTATCAGGCCGAAGGCAAGAAGCAGCCGGTGCGTCCCTGTCTGACCAATGCGCTGCCCAATCGCGCCGGCGGTCTGACGGTGCTGTGCGACATGGGTGCCAACCCCGATGTCGAGGTTGACGATATGGTGCGTTTTGCCCAGATGGGCAGCGCCTATGCCCGCGTCGTCCTGGGCATCGAGCATCCTCGCGTGGGCCTGCTTGCCAACGGCACCGAGGACGAGAAGGGTTCTAACTTTACCAAGGCCTGTTTCCCTGCTATGAAGGCCGCCGTTCCCGGCTTTGTTGGTAACTGCGAGGGCACCGACCTCACCTCAGGCAACTTCGATGTCGTCGTTGCCGATGGTATGTCGGGCAATATTGCGCTCAAGGCCACCGAGGGCGCTGCCAAGTTTTTGCTGCAGGAGCTCAAGGGTGTCTTTATGTCTTCGCTCGGCACCAAGATTGCCGCGCTGCTCATCAAAAAGCAGATGCGCGAGATTAAAGCCAAACTTTCGGGCGACGCCAAGGGCGGCGCGATTCTTTTGGGCCTGCGCGGCGTGGTCCTGATCGGCCATGGTGCCACCTCGGTCGAGGCTGTCAAAAACGGTACGCTCGCGGCGGCCGAAGCCGTGCGCGCCGGGCTGGTCGAGAATGTCGCCAACTCTATGGACGGTATCGTTTTATAAGAGCGAGTTAGAGCGCTGTTATGTGCTTCGCGGTGCACGTCGTGGGGTAGAATCAGAACCGTGTCTTGGTACCGCCTGGGCGGTACCATTCTTTTGGTATTCATGCACTATGAGAGGAAGCGCTATGGACCGCTCCGAAATCTTCGACAAGATCGCCGAGGTCGCTGCTGACGTTCTGGGCGTCGATGTTGCCGATATTAGCGAGGAGACCACCTTTGACGACCTCGATGCCAACTCGCTCGAGCGCCTGCAGCTGGTTACGGCTATCGAGGACGAGTTCAACCTCGAGATCGATGACGAGACCCTGCTCTCGCTCAACTCTGTCGCCGACGCCGTCGACGCTATCGAAGCTGCCAAGGAGGCCTAAGTCTTGGCTTTATCCGAACGACTTACGCGCGCCCAGGAAATCCTGGGCCACGAGTTCAACAATAAGGTGCTGCTGCGCGCGGCGCTTACGCATCCCTCGGCAGTCGAGGGCCAGCCGGTTTCTGCCAGCTATGAGCGCCTTGAGTTCTTGGGCGATTCCATTTTGGGCGCCGTGGTCGCACGCTCCCTGTTTGAGTCCTATCCTGAGTTTGACGAGGGCAAGCTCACGCGCCTGAAGGTATCGCTTGTCTCGGGCGCTACGCTGTCTGAGGTTTCTCACGAGCTGGGCATTGACGACATCATCATCTTTGGTGCCTCCGAGACCGGTACCGGTGCGCGCGGCCTGCATTCGGCGCTCGAGAACGTCTACGAGTCGCTCGTGGGCGCACTGTACCTGGATGCCGGCTGGGATGCCGCAGCGGAGTTTATCCATCGTACGCTTAAGCCGCATTTGGCTTCCGAGCGTGCCGAGCATCCTGCGAACCCCAAGTCGTTTTTGCAGGAGTGCGTGC
>URSP01000192.1:0-2039 GCA_900550515.1 uncultured Collinsella sp.
GCACGCACTCCTGCAAAAACGACTTGGGGTTCGCAGGATGCTCGGCACGCTCGGAGGCCAAATGGGGTTTAAGCGTACGGTGGATAAAGTCCGCCGCAGCGTCCCAGCCGGCATCCAGATACAGCGCGCCCACGAGCGACTCGTAAACGTTCTCGAGCGCCGAATGCAGGCCACGCGCGCCCGTGCCGGTCTCGGAGGCACCAAAGATGATGATGCCGTCGATGCCCAGCTCATGGGAGACCTCGGACAGCGTGGCACCCGAGACGAGCGACACCTTCAGGCGCGTAAGCTTGCCCTCGTCAAACTCGGGATAGGACTCAAAGAGCGAGCGGGCAACCACGGCGCCCAAAATGGAATCGCCCAAAAACTCAAGGCGCTCATAGCTTGCCGAGACGGGCTGACCTTCCACGGCAGAGGGGTGCGTGAGCGCCGCGCGCAGCAGCACCTTGTTATTGAACTCGTGGCCCAGGATTTCCTGGGCGCGCGCGAGTCGTTGAGATAAAGCCAAGACTTAGGCCTCCTTGGCGTTTTCAATAGCGTCGACAGCGTCGGCGACAGAGTTGAGCGACAGCAGGGTCTCGTCATCGATCTCGAGGTCGAACTCGTCCTCGATGGCCGTCACCAGCTGCAGACGCTCGAGCGAATCGGCATCGAGATCGTCAAAGGTAGTCTCGTCGCTAATGTCGGCGACATCGACGCCCAGAACGTCAGCGGCGACTTCGGCGATCTTATCGAAGATTTCGGAGCGGTCCATAGCGCTTCCTCTCGTATTGCGTGAACAACAACGCGCTGGTGCCGCAAGTGCAGCACCAAGACACGGTTTTGATTCTACCCCACGACGAAGGCCGCGAGGCACATAACAGCGCTCTAACTCGCTCCTACAAAACGATGCCGTCCATAGAGTTGGCGACGTTCTCGACAAGCCCGGCGCGCACGGCCTCCGCCGCGGCGAGCGTACCGTTTTTTACGGCCTCGACCGAGGTGGCACCGTGGCCAATCAGGACCACGCCACGCAGGCCCAGCAGAATGGCGCCGCCTTTGGCATCGCCCGAAAGCTTTGCCTTGATCTCGCGCATCTGCTTTTTGATGAGCAGCGCGGCGATCTTGGTGCCGAGCGAAGCCATAAAGGCACCCTTGAGCTCTTGCAGCAAAAACTTAGCGGCGCCCTCGGTTGCCTTGAGCGCGATGTTGCCCGACATGCCATCGGCAACGACGACGTCAAAGTTACCCGAGGTCAGGTCGGTGCCCTCGCAGTTGCCCACAAAGCCGGGAACGGCGGCCTTCATGGCAGGGAAGCACGCCTTGGTAAAATTGGAGCCCTTCTCATCCTCGGTGCCGTTGCCGAGCAGACCGACGCGGGGATGCTCAATGCCCAAGACGACGCGCGCATAGGCGCTACCCATCTGGGCAAAACGCACCATGTCGTCGACCTCGACATCGGGGTTGGCGCCCATGTCGCACAGGACCGTCAGGCCGCCGGCGCGGTTGGGCAGCGCATTGGTGAGGCACGGACGCACCGGCTGCTTCTTGCCCTCGGCCTGATACCTAAAGGGCGTCACATAGGCGGTAGCGGCAGCGGTCATGGCGCCGGTGGAGCCGGCAGAGAAGAAAGCATCCGCGTTACCCTTCTTGATAGCGCGGCAGGCAAGCACGATCGAGGACTTACGCTTGGTCATCACGGCTCGAATGGGATCGTCATCCATGGCGATGACATCAGGCGCCTCCAAGGCCTCAACGCGAGCGTGAGCCGCGGCAAAGGGGTCCACGATCTCCGCGGGACCGACGGCCAAAACCTCAATATCGGGATCCGCCGCAAGCGCCGCCTCGATACCGTCGAGGACGACCTGAGGCTTCTCGTCTCCGCCCACAACGTCTACACAAACGCGAACGTTACTCATATACATACTCCTTATACAAAAATGGCCGACTCATTGAGCCGGCCATTGTGGTTCCAGTTGGAACGGCATCGCATCCAGAGTATACAGTTACTCGGTAACGATAACCTCGCGGTCCTTGTAGAAACCGCAGCTGGGGCACAC
>URSP01000193.1:0-2034 GCA_900550515.1 uncultured Collinsella sp.
TTTTGTGGTCGGTTGGCTTGGGCATCCTGATCCCGTTTGCGCTGGTGCTCTTTGCGGTGTCGCTTGGCGTCCACGGGCGCTGGAGCACGAGCGCCGTCCTGCGCCGCGTGGCGACACGCGTGCTGGTGGTTGCCGTGATCGGCATGGCGCTCGTGCCCGCGAGCGTATGGGTGTCGCAGAAGGTCGATGAAACGTATCGCGTAAGTATTGAGCAAGCTGAGCAAAAGGCTGCGGACGCGGCCGACACCACGGACAAGTCAGCCGAGACCAGCTCAAAATCGAACAAGAAAAAATCCGAGGCCACGGAGTCCAAAAACGTGCTCGAGCAGTTGACTGATGGGGCATCGAGCCTTGTTACGTCGGTGACCAGCGGCGCCAAGCAGATGACCGATGAGATCGTGCGGCAGGTGACCGATCTGATTGAAGGCGTCATCGTGATGATCGTGACTTCGTGCGTTATCCCGCTGCTGGTGCTCGTGGCGTTCCTGTGGCTGGGCCACGTGCTGCTGGGGATCGATATTTCCGGCCCGGCGAACTATTTGACGGGTCGTTTCTTGAGCGCTCCTTCCAAGCACGCCAAAAAGGGTGGGCAGTCTGAGTAGGCGGCAAAGCGATCTTTGGAAAACCAACCGTAAGAAGGGCGGCCGAGATGCGTTCTCGGCCGCCCTTTTTGTTTGTTGAATACGTGACAAGCCGGGCATTCCCTGAATCCAAACGGTCAGCAATCATCTGTGAGCGGTATTTGTTCAAAAAAGAACAAAGATAAACAAATAGTTGTTGCAGTTACTGTTCGAATGTGTTCAAATAAACATGAACAGTGAAGAACCGCACATTCAGATGCCCGGACCTGAACGCGATTCAACACTTCCAAACAGAAACTACGCACCTGCGTATCTCTCAAGGAGGATGTCATGAGGGTTGTAATCGCTTCCGATGCCGACGGTATGTCGATGAAGGAGTCCATCAAGGAGATGCTCATCGCCGACGGTCACGAGGTCGTCGACTATTCCGAGACCCCTGCCGCGGACTTTGTCGATTCCGCGACCGCCGTTGCCAAGGACCTGCTGGAGCACAAGGATTCCCAGGGCTTCGCATTCGATAAGTACGGCGTCGGCTCCTATATGGCCGCCGTCAAGATCAAGGGCATGGTCGTCGCCAACATTTCCGACGAGCGTTCCGCCTACATGACCCGCGAGCACAACGGCTCGCGCATGGTCACCATGGGCCCGGGCGTTGTGGGCACCGAGGTCGCCAAGAAGATCGCCCGCGAGTTCCTGCGCGCCCAGTACGCCGGTGGCCGTCACCAGATCCGTGTCGACATGCTCAACAAGATGGCCTAACGAGAGCCACCGAGAACTCGAACTTCTACCTCAACTTGTGAATTCAGACGAAAGGACGTTCTGATGAAGAAGACCATCGCAATCGGTTGCGACCATATCGTTACGGACGAGAAGATCTATCTGGCCGACCGCCTGGAGCAGGCTGGCTACAAGGTACTCGATTGCGGCACCTACAGCCACACCCGTACGCACTACCCCATCTACGGCAAGGCCGTGGGCGAGGCTGTTGCCAGCGGCAAGGCCGACTTTGGCGTGGCCCTGTGCGGCACCGGCATCGGCATCACCAACGCCGTCAACAAGGTTCCCGGCGCCCGCTGCGCCCTGGTCCGCGACATGACCTCTGCCCTGTATGCCCGTCGCGAGCTCAACGCCAACATCGTGGGCTTTGGCGGCAAGATTACCGGCGAGTTCCTGATGGCCGACATTATGCTTGCCTTCCTGGAGGAGCCCTACGAGAAGACCCCCGAGCACGACGCCCTGATCGCCAAGATCGATGCCTGCAATAAGGCCGACGCCGAGGCTCAGGCTGACCCGCACTTCTTTGACGAGTTCCTCGAGAAGTGGGACCGCGGCGAATACCATGACTAGCGGGTATCCGGCGTAATTAACTAGTCCGTTGACGGCTCGCGTTTCTGTGAGGGGGCGCGGGCCGGTTTTCTATCAGCCCTATTGACTTGGCGGGCTGTCGTAAGAA
>URSP01000194.1:0-2025 GCA_900550515.1 uncultured Collinsella sp.
ACGAGAGCGGCGACAGCGCGATCTATTACGTGAGCTACACCATGACCGGTGCGGTTATGAACTGGGCCGATACCGCCGAGCTCTACTGGAAGTTCGTGGGCGACGGCTGGTCTGCGGATTCCGACGATGTCGAGATGGAAGTGCGCTTCGCAAATGCCGCTGCCGGGACGGCGGCCGTCAAAGGCGATAACTTCCGCGCATGGGGCCACGGTCCGCTGGCGGGCGACGTGTCGCTCGATGAGGACGAGCCCATGGTCACCTATACCATTCCCTGCGTGCATCAGGGCGAATTCGCCGAGGCACGCATCGCCTTCCCCAGCGACTGGGTGCCGCAGCTTGCCGCCTCGGGCGAAGAGCGCATGTCAACGATCCTGAGCGAAGAGAAGGAATGGGCCGACGAAGCTAACGCCCGCCGTGAGCACGCGCGTGCGGTTGCCGGCGCGATTGCCGTGATGTGTGTTGTTGTGGCGGTTGCCTATACCGGTGTAATCGTGATGCTCAAGCTGCGCAGGCCCAAGCCCAAGCCGCTCTTCCAGGACGAGTACTTCCGCGATGTGCCCTCCGCCGATCATCCCGCGGTGCTTGCAACTCTTATGAGCTGGAACGACGTGCCCGATCAGGCATATATCGCCACGCTGATGAAGCTGACCGACGACCGCGTGATCAAGCTGGAAGAAGCGACCGAGACCAAGAAGAAGGGTCTGCTCCGTCGCGAAAAAGAGGAGCAGACGTATCGCATCACAGTGACCGACGAGGCCTGGAAGGCTGCCAAGAAGGACGGCATCGACCGCGACGTACTCAAGGTCTTCTTCGCTGGCGTTAAGCCCGATAAGGACGGAGTCCGTTCGCGCACGTTTAGCGAGCTGGAGGAATACGCTAGCGAGCGCACCACATCTGTTGGCGACAAGCTCGAGGACTATCAGAGCACGGTTAAGGGCAAGCTGGAGGCGCGCGAGCTTATCGCCTCGGACGGCACCGTCGCCCTGGTTGCCGGCTTGGTTCTCGGCATCATCATTGTCTTTGGCATTTTGGGCTCTCTGTTCTATACCGACTTTGCGGACGCCAACGTCGGTGCCGCTATGATCTCGATCCCCGTCACGATTGTGGGCTTTGTCCTGAGCTGCACCTTCCGCCGTTACACGTCGGAGGGCGCCGAGGTGGCGGCTCGCTGCAAGGCGCTCAAGCATTGGCTCGAGGATTTTACGCGCCTGAAGGAGGCCGTCCCCAGCGATCTGATCTTGTGGAACAAGCTGCTGGTGATGGGCGTTGCCCTGGGCGTTTCGAAAGAAGTGCTGCGACAGCTGGCCGAGGCCGTGCCTGCGGATCTGCGCAACAGCGACGATTTCTACGACAACTACCCCTGCTACTGGTGGTATTACCATCACTACGGCAACGAGTCTCCGCTCGATTCGTTCAACGATGTGTATCACGAGACCATCCGCGAGCTGGCTTCGAGTTCCGATAGCTCGAGCGCCGGCAGCGGCGGCGGCTTTTCCGGTGGCGGCGGTGGCGGCGTCGGCGGAGGCGGCGGCGGAACGTTCTAGCGAGCGCTTGCTTTGGGGTGGATCTTTCTGGGCGGTTGCCAGGGAAGATCCATCCCATTTTTGTGCATCGAAACGGGCCATACTTTCCGCTGCGGACCTTCGCGCAAGGGGCAGTGGGCAAAAAATGCCAAATATGAGTACTGTTACCTAGATTGTCACATTTACTTGTACTAAAAAATGGACTCCTAACGAGATTGTTTCTCGTTAGGAGTCCATTTTATTGTACATTTGGGGAGATACGTTAGTTCATCCAACGCGTCGAGAGATCTAAGAGACCCGAAAAAGCCGAATTTCGCTGCCACTAAAAAGGTAACAGTACTCATATTTGATGTTTTTTGACCACAGCTATATGTGAACCCCTATATAGCGACCTCAAGAAGGGCTTCGTCGGTCGTTTTGATCAAGACTGTCCCCAACGACTAGTCATTTAAGAACGTCCATTACAGTCGAAATTGTCAGCCCGGGACCGTCTCGGGCTACG
>URSP01000195.1:0-2014 GCA_900550515.1 uncultured Collinsella sp.
ACGTCATTCATCCGGGTCAGGGAGTCTGCACCGTCGTCGGTTTTAGGGACGACACACCGCAGCCCATGCTACTGCTCGAAACCAAGCAGGGACATGCGCAGACGATCCTCATGTACCCCGTGGCGCAGGCCGACCGTTTGCACGCCGCCATCTCGCAGCAAGATGCCGAGCACCTGCTGAGCCACTATGACGAGCTGGAGTGCGACACTTTTACCGAGCGCAACAGCTCACTTGAGGAGACGCACTTTAAGCAGCAGCTCAAGCTGGGCGCGCCCGAGACGGTCCGCGTGGCAAAGACCATGATGCACCGCATTCGCCAGGCCGAGGAAGCTGATAAAAAGCCCAGCTCCTACTACATGCGCGTACTCAAGGAGGCCAAGCGCCGCTCCATCGAGGAGTTCGCCGTGGCCTTGGGCGTCACCGAGGAGGCCGCCGAAGCCCGCCTAGCCCAAGCCGCCCTCAACTAACCCATCCGCGCCAAAACCACCGCAAAGGGGACAGACACCTTTGTGGTGGTTTTCTTGTTCTAGTAGTATTCATTCTTATCGATACCCACGAGCACAAGGAGTCTCCTATGGCAGAGCCGCTTACCGCCGGAATCACCCGCGACCGCGCGTTCGAACTGCTCAACGAGCACAACAAGGACCCGTTCCATATCACCCACGGCGAGACGGTCGAGGGCACCATGCGCTACTTTGCGCGCGAGTTCGACCCCGAGAACGAGGAGTTTTGGGGCATCGTCGGCCTGCTGCACGACTTGGATTGGGAGGAGCATGAGGACGACCCCATGAACCACACCATCTATGCCGCCGAGATTCTTGAGGGAGAAGGTGCGTCTCCCGAGCTCATTCGCGCCATCCAGACGCACACGTCCGACTTCAACACCTCGCTGCCCAAGCCTGAGCTACAGATGGAAAAGATCCTGTTCGCCTGCGACGAGCTCACCGGCCTGATCGGTGCTGCCGTCATCATGCGCCCGAGCAAAAGCGTCATGGACTTTACGACCAAGTCGCTCAAAAAGAAATTCAAGGACAAGCGCTTTGCCGCTGGCTGCTCGCGCGACGTGATTTCGCAGGGTGCCGAGATGTTGGGCTGGGAGCTCCCCGAGCTCTTCGACCGCACCATCGCGGCCATGCAGTCCTTCGCCCCCGACCGCGATACCTTCCAGGCCTAACCGCCCACGCCACCTAAAACCACCACAAAGGGGACAGGCACCTTTGTGGTGGTTTTTGTTTGCGCGGGCGTTAGGGGCGGACCTGGCCGGTGCCTCGGAGCTTGTATTTGTAAGTGGTGAGGGCCTCGGCGGCGAAGGGGCCGCGAGCGTGGAGCTTTTGGGTCGAGATGCCGATCTCGGCGCCCAGGCCAAACTCGCCGCCGTCGGTGAAGCGCGTGCTGGCGTTGGCGTACACGGCCGAGGCATCGACCGCATCCAGGAAGCGCTCGCAAGCATCCGTGTCCTCGGCAACGATGGCCTCGGAGTGCATCGTGCCGTAGCGGTTGATGTGTGCGATGGCCTCGTCCTCGCTTGCCACGACCTTCACGCTCATCTCGAGCGCCAGGTACTCGCGACCCCAGTCCTCCTCAGTCGCGGCGACGTAGTCATCACCCTCGGCAAGCCCGGCATCGGCGCATGCGGCGCACGAGGCCTCGTCGCCATGAATGAGCACACCATGGTCGTGCAACACGGCCACGACCGCCGGCAAAAACGAATCCGCCACGGCGCGGTCGACCAGCAGCGACTCGGCGGCATTGCACACGCCCACACGCTGGGTTTTGGCGTTGACGATAATGTTGAGCGCTTTATCGAAGTCGGCGGATTCATGCACGTAGATGTGGCAGTTGCCCGTGCCCGTCTCAATCACCGGCACAAGCGACTCGCGCACGCAGCGCTGGATCAGGCCTGCACCGCCGCGCGGAATGAGTACGTCGACAATGCCGCGGAGCTTCATGAGCTCGCCAGTGGCCTCGCGGTCGGTGGACTCGATCATCGACACGGCCTCGCGCGGGAAGCCCT